>JANLGZ010000106.1 GCA_024653905.1 archaeon | reverse complement strand
CCGTTGTTGTGACACAACAGTTTCGGCGGTTGGGTACGACCACTATCTTCGTTTGGACTCGATAGTGAAAGTTAAAAAAGAATAAGTGATTAGCAGCGTCACAACCGTTTCGGCGGTTGGGTACGACCACTATCTTCGTTTGGACTCGATAGTGAAAGTTAAAAAAGAATAAGTGATTAGCAGCGTCTAACTTTCCCAAACCCTCTTGTTACCACATTTTATAAACTTTTCTGTTAACTATTATTTTGTGGTAACAAATGGTATTTGTCTTTGAAAAAAAAGAGAATGGCGAGAAATATTACTACCTTGCCCACAACCAGAGGATTTCAGCCAAAAAGTGGAAATCCTTCAGGAAATATTTGGGAAAGGAGCTTCCGAATAAAACCGAGCTTGAAAAGCTTAAGAAAGACTTTGTCGAAGAGTTCAATATTCCGCTTGAAAAGCCGCTTGCTTATCTTGACAAAGAAAAGCTGGCCAAAGTTGATTACATAATTGGCAAGTTCCATGAAAAGATAAAGAAATACCCTAAAATAGCTTTGGATAAAATCGAAAGGGACTTTACAATAAAATTTACTTATAATACAAATGCAATTGAAGGAAACAAAATAACCCTGATTGAAACAGCAGCCCTCCTTAACAAGAAAATAACTCCTGAAGGAAAGAGCCTTAGGGAAATATACGAGATAACAAACACTGAAAAGGCGCTGAATTACCTAAAGGGCTACAAAGGAATTCTTTCAAAAAGGCTAATCCTGAAACTGCACAAAATAATGATGAAAAATATTGATGATGAAACAGCTGGAAGGCTGAGGACTTTTGATGTTTCCATACAAGGTGCAAACTGGATGCCGCCGAGAGGTTCTGAAGTAAATGGAAAGTTTGAGGAATTCATGGATTGGTATTCTGCGAACAAAAACAAGCTTCACCCTCTGGAACTTGCTTCAATAATCCACCTTAAATTTATTGAAGTTCATCCTTTCGGTGATGGCAATGGAAGAATTGCAAGGTTAATAACAAACTTCTTGCTAATGAAAAATGGGTATCCTCCAATAAACATAATGGAAAAGAATACAATTGAATATGTGAAAGTCCTGCAATATGCACAGAACACGCAGCAATTCAAGGAGCTATGCGACTGGTTTTTGCAGAAGCTTGGTGAGAATTACGCTGAAACATTGTTCCCCGCAAAGAAACTGCGCAAGTGAATTCCCTTTTTATTTACACGGAAGGAAAGAACCAAAATAGAGGATACAAATAACCCTGGGTGAATGAAAAATAAGAATAAGTGATTGGCAGCGTCACAACTGTTTCGGCGGTTGGGTACGACCACTATCTTCGTTTGGACTCGATAGTGAAAGTTAAAAAAGAATAAGTGATTAGCAGCGTTTCAGCTGCTCCGTTCGAAGAACAGTGCAAACCAATACGCTAGCAGGCTTAACTTCTGTGTTCGGAATGAGAACAGGTGTTTCCCTGCCGCTATGACCGCTAATCAATAACATTCTGATATTGGAAGGTTTTTAAACCTTCACATTCCACTTCTTTTTAACTTTTTTTGTTTCTGCTAGGCTCTCTTTGGTTGCTGATTTTTTATCTGTTTTTCCTGCTACTTGCTTTGGCTTTTCTGGAGCATTAATTTCACGAATCATTTTTGCTGCTTTTTTCAGACCTTTTTTCAAAAGTTCTTCATTCTTTGCTCCTGCACAAATAAGCTTTCCGTTCTTGAACAAAAGCAATGTCAGCTTTGGATCATGGATTCTTAGAATAGCACCAGGAAATTGTTCAGGTTCGTACTCAACGTTATCAGATTCCATTGCTGTTTTGAACAAATCAAGGGTCATGTGCAAGTTAGCTGTTGTAACTAGATTAACAACTGTATAATCTGCATTCTTTTGGATTTTTACGTTCTTTTGTATTTCGTGTATCATTTTTGATGCTTTGTAAATAGCTTGCGGTATCTGTATTTCAGAGCTTGCGCCTGAGCAGATTACTTTTCCATTTTTGAAAAGGAGCATTGATACTTTAGGTTCTTTTAGTTTCAGAATAGCTCCTGGGAACTGTTCTGGCTCGTATTCAATATTTGGTATGGTAATTGCCAAGTTGTATAAATCAATAGTTGCGTTCAAATTTGCCGAAGCAACAATATTTACAATAGTGTACTGCATTTTGGATCCCCCTTCAAAACCCTTACTGGTTATTTATAAAGCCTTTAAAAAGGTTTATAAATGGGGGGCTTTATAAATGGATTTTTGATGTGAGAAATTAACGGTTTGTTTCTCTAAATATGAGTGTGATTCATGGCTTTTCTGGTATGTCCTTCTTTCTTCTTCCTGGTTTTTTTGGATCGCGTCTGTCAATAAATTCCCAATAACCATTTCTTTTTCTCATTGGGGCGTTTGTCTGAAGTGATGATTTAAATTTTTTGTAATTGCTTTTCATCATTCTTTTTGCTAGTTCAGGGTCAGAGGTTCTGAAAACAGGGTATGGCAAATCCTGCAGAGAATGGTCAGTAATTCTATACTCTTGATGAGTTCTTCTTTCTTCAGGATTTTTTCTTCGGTTAGGTATTGCCATGTTTAAATTACTATTTTGAGACATTTAAACCTGAGTTTTTCATTGAAAACCCATCTATTTAAACCTTATTATTGCAGATTATTCTATTCAATGAAAACTCGGATAATTTCAGGAGATAAAAAATGAATGAAAAAGCAGTAATTGTAACTCCTTTTTGTGAACCTGAAACTGGTGCATG
>JANLGZ010000005.1 GCA_024653905.1 archaeon | reverse complement strand
CTTTTTTTGAAGCAATGAGTGCAATAACCACAACAGGGTTAAGCATGATGCGACTCATTATTGATTCTGCACCAAAAAGTTTGATTTTATGGCGGTCATTGCTTTCCTGGATTGGCGGAATCGGAATTGTTGTATTAAGTTTAATGGGGATTTTTACAACTTACACTAAATCAGCAAAACTTATGGTTGCTGAAGGCCGAGAAGAACAAATAAGACCAAACCTGAAAAATACTGCAAAAGAAATCTGGGTTGTTTATGCATTTCTCACAGTACTTAGTATTGGATTATTGTTTTTTGCAGGAATGGATTTTTTTTCAGCAGTAAATTATGCAATGTCCGCAATTTCCACAACAGGAATGAACCTAACTTCAACTGGATTAGCAGGAATTGATGACACAATAATAGGATTGAGTTTGGTTCTGATAATGCTTGTGGGAGCCACTTCCTTTTCAACACACTATTTATTTATTAGAAAAAAAGAATTCGGAGCTTATTTGAAAGATAATGAATTTAAACTCATGATTTCAATTCTGATTATTTCAATAATAATAATTCTCCCAAAAATGCTGCTCTTTTACCCTAATGCAGCAATCGCTGTTGAAAATGCAATTTTCCAAAATACCTCTGCATTAACCTGCGGAGGATTTTTAGCTGTTCCAATAGGAGACTTTGCAAAGTGGGATGATTTTGTATTGTTAGTTTTGATGGGTTTAATGGTTATTGGGGGAAGCGCTGGTTCAACTGCAGGAGGAATAAAAATAGCCAGAGTAATTATTTTTACAAAATCAATTTACTGGAGAATAAAGGAACTTATTTTACCAAAAGATTCTTATTTCCAGAAAAAGTTTGAGGGAAAACCAATTGAAAATCGTTTAATAAGAGAAATTAACCAGTTCCTATTGCTTTACATAGTTCTAATTATGATGGGTGTGTTTGTGTTAACAATGCAGGGAATTGGGCTTACTAATGCATTATTTGTGGTTATTTCGGCACAGGGAAATGTGGGCCTTGATGTGGGAGTTGTGAGTACTTTGCTTCCAGTAGCATCAAAAATAATGCTTATTCTGAGCATGTGGATAGGAAGACTGGAAATAATACCATTGCTTTCAGCAATAGGGTTTGCTCTTAGTTTTAGGAAAAGTTAAAAAGGAATAGACGCTTCCATTATTAGGTGAATTTTGAATGTATATTATAATTGTCGGTGGCGGAGATTTGGGGTTTTATCTTGCCCAGATTCTTTTAGATGAAGAACACGATGTTGTGATTATTGATAAAGATGAAAAGCGTTGCGAAAAAATTTCAGGGGAACTTGATTTAGTAGTTCAGAGAGGAGACGCTACAGAAACCAAAACCCTGGAAAAAGCAGGCATCAAAGAAGCCGATGCACTTGTTGCTTTAACAGGACAGGATGAAACCAACATGGTTATTTCTCTTCTTGCAAAAGAACTTGGGGCTAAAAATGTTGCAACAAGAATTGGAAAAATAGATTATGATGAAATGGTTCTGAAAAAACTCGGAATTGATATTGTAATACACCCAGAAGCTGCGGCAGCAGGTTACATTGCAGAATTGATTACAAAACCAGAGGTGCTTGACCTTGCTTTTATTTCAAGAGGACAGGCAGAAATAATGGAACTTGAAATAACTGAAAAATCAAAAATCGTGGGCAAAAAAATAAGTGAAATAGAACACCCTTCGGGTTCTGCAATAGTTGCGCTTTATGAAAACGATAATCTGATTATTCCTGATAAAGATACTGTAATTAATGTAGGTTCAAAAATACTTATTCTTGCAAAAAGAGAAGTTGCTGAAAAGGTAAGAAAAAGTATAATGTGAATTGTTGTTACACTTTTTCTTTTTAATCTTGTTTAATTATTTATCATCCTCTTCTCTCAGATATCGCTCTCTTACAGAACCCTTAAACCCTAAAGTATGTAGAAATCTGGAAATAACTCCTGGTCTTCTTCCTGGCGGCATTTACTTCACCTCGATTTTTGGTTTTCTTTTTTTCTTGATTTTGGATTTTAACTTATCGGTTTTATGCAAAGCGATTTTCAAAATAGATATATGATACTGTGCCTTGATTTTCGCATGCTTTTTATTATCAGGAACTTTCTCCAAAATCGAATTCATTGCAACCAGAATAATTGTATGTTTTTAGGTATATAAGGGTGTGGGAGACCATTAAAGTAACATTAATAAATAATTAGAGCCAATAATAAACCATGGATAGTGAGTATATTCATCACCAATTCTGATTCTTTCAATCAAATATACAGCTATTCTCAGACAAAAAACTTTAGTGGCGGCGGTAGTACAGTGGTTAGTATTAGAGGTTGTGGTCCTCTGGACCCGGGTTCGATTCCCGGCTGCGGCCCTGTCCTTTTCTTTCTTTTAAAAAAGAAAGAAAATGATAAGTTGTCGAAAAGAAAGAAAAATAGACCGCCTTTCAGGCAGACTGAGCTCGCTTTGCTCACAAAAACAAAGGTATTCAATTGACTTACAAAACAGTCCGCGGCATGAGGGATTTTCTCCCAGAACAAATGAAAAAGAAACAATTCATTGAGGATTACATCCGCAAGGTGTTTGAGAGTTACGGGTTTGAACCGCTTCAAACTCCAATAGTAGAAGAGTTTGATTTACTTAGTGCTAAAGGTTCGGGCGGAGAAGCAGTAAAGGATGAAATTTATTATTTTAAAGATAAAAGCGATCGCGAATTAGGATTGAGATACGATCTTACAGTTCCACTTGGCAGAATAGTTGCAACAAACCCGAACCTTGGAAAACCATTCAAGAGATATTGTATCGGGCAGGTTTACAGATATGACAGACCGCAGGCAAAAAGGTACAGAGAATTTACACAGGCAGATATTGATATTGTTGGAGTTAAAAGTGTTTATGCTGATTTTGAAATAATACAGATATCTGCTGACATTATGAGAGGATTAGGTTTTGATTTCAAAATAGTTTTGAATAACAGAAAAGTTTTGGAAGAACTTTCAATAAAAATGGGAGTAAAGCAAGAGCAAATTAAGGATTGTTTCAGGAGTCTGGACAAGCTGGATAAAATCGGAGAAAACGGAGTGGAAAAGGAACTGAAAGAAAAAGGAATAGAAACACGAATTTTAGGACAAATTGAGGCTAATTCTTTTGAACAAACAAAAGATTATTTAAAAGACAGCGAAGCATTAAAAGAACTTGAAACCCTGCTGAAACTTTCAAAAGAAAACAATTTGAAAGAGGTTGAATTTGATTTGAGTTTGGCACGCGGTTTGGAATATTATACAGATAATGTTTTTGAAATAAAATTAAAAGAAGGACCCAGTGTTGGAGCCGGGGGGCGTTATGATAAATTGATTGAGTTGTACGGCGGACAGGATAACCCTGCAGTGGGTATAAGTTTCGGGGTTGACAGGCTTTATGATACTCTTGAAAAAACACTTATAATCGGATCAAATTCTGATGTTTTTATTGCAGTTCTTTCAAACGAGGCATATTCAATTGCATTCAAACTTGCTTCTAAAATCAGGCAAACTGGAATTGGTGTCGAGGTTGATTTGATGCAGCGCAATATGAAGAAAAATTTTGAGTATGCGGAAAAAAAAGGGATTGGTTTTGTGATTGTTTTAGGAGAAAATGAGATTAAGGCAAAGAAATTCAGGCTTAAGAACACGCAAACAAGGGAAGAGAAAGAATTTTCTTTTGAGGATGTTTCAGATGTTTTGCAGATGCTTAAACCTAAATAAGTAGAATTAAATATATTTAATGCCTTTTTTTTATTATGCAAAAAAATATTGTTTTTGGTTCACTTGTTTTTTTGATTATTTTTTCTTCCGGCTGTTTTGATTTTGACGTTCCGAATGGTCAAACAACACAGGAAAAAGCTGTTGCTGCTGGGGACCCCGCTATTTGTATGAAAGCCAGTTTTCCAGATGTGTGTTTGCTTGCGGTTGCAAAAAGCACAGGCAACCAAAGAACCTGCGCATTGATAGATAATGTGTCCACAAGAACCCAGTGTGAGATAGAAACAGGTGATGGAGAAAAAGAGAACTGTGCGGTTTACACAGTTACCAAGGTCAGGGATGATTGTTATGCTGAAAATGCAGTAAAAGAACAAAAGGCAACATTCTGTAATGAAGTCACAGACAAGGAAAAACAAACAAACTGCTACATAAAAGTTGCTTCTGCAAAGAGTGAGTGGGAAGTGTGCGAGAGAATTGAAAATGAGTCAAAAATGAACGAGTGCGTTTCTGGAGTTGCTGTGAAGAAAAAGGACGCGGCAATATGCGAACACGCCACAATATACAATGCATACACCTATACGATTAATGATTGTATACAGGCTGCGACAAGGGAAAAATGTGATAATTCCACCTGCGAAAACATGGCTGACGGAGCATACAAAGATTTTTGTCTTAACAATGTACGTGCACAATGCCCTGGATCATAAAATCGATTTTTTAATTGTTTTCCAATGCTAATTCCTAATGTTTTAACGCCTCTGTGGCTCAATGGTAGAGCGCGTCATTGGTAATGACGAGGTCGCGAGTTCAATTCTCGCCAGAGGCTTATCCCATCGCCAGATGGGACCCTCGCAAACTTTGAGTTTGCGGGGCATAACAAGACCGTGTCTTGTCATGTAACCATCGCACCCCACAGACGCGACCGAAGGAAGTCCCGCAGGGGAAACTGTGGCACTGGGCTCAATTCTCGCCAGAGGCTTCTATATACAGCAATTTGAGCAATTATTAAAATATAAATAGAAGAATACACCTTAGTTTACGAGTATGGTAAAAAAAATACTTTTTTTAACAGCAATACTGCTTTTTTCGGCAGTCGTTTTTGGAAATGAGTGCACGGATAATGGAGGCACATGCGATACCAGCTGTTCTGTTCCTAAAACTCAGGATATAAGAGGTTTAACTTGTGATGCTGAAGCAGTGTGCTGTTCTGTGCCTCAGTGTTATTATATTGATACTTTAGGCGACACTACTTTTGAAACTGTGTTCACAGGACCTGCAGACGGTGCGAATTTGTATAGTGTTTTAAACAACAACGGATATGATGCTTCAAAATATTTTACTGCTCCAGCTCCGCCTTCAGAAATCATTTGTGATAATTGTGATACTGACCAATTTCAAACTAATTATACTGCAAACCATTTCAGTTCTCTGGCTTCAACAACCACTTTAATCGGAACTGCCAATTACTTAAGCAAAAATGGTGATTCAGATTTTGTGTTTGGGTATTATTTTAACGAAAACAAAAGTACCTTCCAGCCGCTTTTCAAGTCAGGGAGTATGAGCGGCACCAGTTATGAGAGTGTTCCTGAAGAATCAATCGGAAGCATGGTTCCATTCAGTATTAATGCTTCTGAAAAGGACTCTTTTGGTTTTGCGATATATACAAAAAAACCTGTAGAGGGTTCTTTATTGTTTTATGCAGAAAAAAATTCCCTTAACATTGGCACATATGACCAAGTTTTGACTCTGGAT
>JANLGZ010000004.1 GCA_024653905.1 archaeon | reverse complement strand
GTTTTTTTGAGCCACTTGGCATACAGGTCCACAAATTTGAGGCGTTCTTCTCTGTTGCGTTCTTTTTCTTTTTCCATTTCCTCGAAATCTTTTTTTGTCAGTTGCGGTATTTTTTCCATAATATCTTCTCCGCTTGTTTTTCAACTTTTAATTCAATTATATGTTTTGTGAGCAAACCCATATTTAACTTTTCCTCAAATGTTTTGTAGAGATGCCGTGCGTCTTCAAAATCCTTGTCCGTTCCTAAATAAAGCTTGAATGCTATTTGCAGTTCGAGTTCTGATGCGTTTATTGTTTTTCCGTTTATAATCACTTTCAGCTTGTTTTTCAGTGAGTAATTGTTGTATCTTGTTTTTGGGAATTTAAGTTCAAAATTCGGTATGAATTTTCCTTTTTCAGCGAACCGTATTGCGGAGGAATTTTTCAGGTATTCATTGTATACCCTTTCAGGTTTGGATTCGTTAATGCACTCAAAACCATTTTGGTAAAGTTCATCCCACAAGGATTTGAATTTTGTGAATTCCATTTCCTCTATAAAAAGGTCAACATCCTCGGTGTTTCTGCTTCTCCCGAAAAGTATGGCAATGTATCCTGAAATTATTACATAATCTATTTTGTTTTTCTCAAGTATTTTGCAGAATTTCAGAACCAGTTTGTCCAAATCTGATAATTTGCGTTCAAACGTAATGATTCCTTTCGTTAATTTAAATTCCATATAGGGATTCCTGTCTTTCTTTTTTTAAACCTCTTCAGGGTTCATTGCCGGTGCGAGCCGGGCACCAGTACCAACTCTTGCGAGTTGTTCGCATCCATCTCGCCTGTGCTCGGCAGGACTTGTCTTTTTTGTGACAACAAACCAATATTTATGCGTTTTTCCCCAAATTTTGTTGCATGGCTTTTGATATTTTTTATTTGCACGTTTTCCTGTCATTTGTTTTTGGTGGCTTGGCTGTTGCCGTTGCCTTAAGCATGGCCGAGCGTTTTGGTGAGAGGATTGGAGCTGTCTTACTTTCCTTTCCAACCTCATCAGTTGTTTCGTTGTTTTTCATTGGCATAGTGGGTTCAGGTGCTCTGGTTATTGAGGTGATTCCGTTCTCTTTCGTGAGCCTTGCCATTTACCTGTTGTTCATTTTTGTTTTCATCCTGCTTGCGGAGCGCTTCGGTAGGAAATCTATTTTGGCGGGTTTTGCTGTCTGGCTTTCCATTGCTTTGCCTATCGCGTTTTTCTGGAAGGGGGATTTTTGGATTTCACTCGTTGTTTTTTTTGCCGTGTACCTGTTCATGACTTTTTGGCGTTTTGAGAAAAAGCTTGTGCCTTTGGTGAAAACCTCTTTTGATTTCCGTGTTTTCCTTTACCGCGTGTTTTTTGCGGGTCTTTTAGTGGCGTTTGCAGTTTTTTCCTCTAAGGTTTTTGGGCCGGAGTGGGGCGGCCTCTTTTCCATGTTTCCCGCGAGCACTACTTCTGCGTACTGGCTCCTGCTAAAGTCCCATCCTCCTGCTTCCGTTGTTTCCGTTGCAAGAAAGATGCTCCCGTATTCAGTAACCTTTGCATTTTATGCCTTTGCAGTTTACTTTCTCTATCCATTGCTGGGCCTGTACATAGGAACTCTTGTATGCATTGCCCTAACAGGCATGTTTGCTCTTGTGCTTTTCACGCTCCTGAAAAATCAACCAAATGGTTGATTCCCAATCAACCGAACTTATTTAAGTTTTGAATTCGTATTTTTATTGTGAGTTTTGATTATAAAAAACCAAAATTAGAAGATTTAATAATTTCAAAAGAAAAAAGAAATAATCTGAAAAAAATGCTTTTTGACAATGGTCCTGGTAATGGGGCATTATTGATTTTGCCTATTGATCAGGGCCTGGAACACGGTCCGATGGATTTTTTCACAAATCCTGATTCCAAAAATCCTGAATTCCAAATGCAATTAGCTATTGAAGGAAATTATTCTGCGGTTGCGTGCCAGATTGGTTTGGCTGAAAAATACTGGTTAAATTACAAAGGTAAAATTCCTTTAATTTTGAAGGTGAATGGCAAAACAAACATTCCGGATGATGATGAAGCTTTTTCTCCATTAACTTCAACTGTTGATGATGCGGTTCGGTTAGGTGCTATTGCTGTTGGCTATACTCTTTATGTCGGTTCGCCTGCTCAGGATAAAGATATTGCACAATTGAATAAGGTTCGTTTTGAATGTGAGAAAAATAATTTGCCTTTAGTAATATGGGCTTATCCGAGAGGAAAAGCAGTTCAGGATAAAGGAGATAGGGATTCTTTATATTCTGTTGATTATGCTGCAAGAGTTGCAATGGAATTAGGTGCCGATATTATTAAATTAAATATTCCAAAAAAACTTTCAGGGAAAAATCTTGAAAAGTATAAAACATTCCTTTCAAAGAAAGAGGAAACCAAACCTTATTTGGAATTGGAGAACGCTTCGGATGATGAAAGAATGAGAATGGTTGTTGAGTCTGCTGGGAAATGTTTTGTGATTGTTAGCGGTGGTTCAAAAGTTAGTGATGAGGAATTATTCAAAAGAAATGAATTTTGTTTGAAAGCAGGAGTAACTGGGTTTGTGTATGGGCGTAATATGTGGCAGAGGTCTTTTGAAAAGGCATTAAAAATCACAAAAGAAACTAAAGAAATGATTTCTAAATATTTTTAGCGGTGTTAATTGTTGAATGTGCAGTTAGACAGTGAAACTTTTTACTTTCAATGCTGCGAAACCATTATAAACACTAATTACACTAATATTAGTGTAAACTGTGGAGGTGAGTGTTTTGGAGAATGCTACATTAACCCTTTCGATTTCAAAGAAGCTCAAACAGGAATTGAGGAGTATGAAGGAAGTGAACTGGTCGGAGGAAACAAGGGTTTTTCTCGAGGGACGGGTGAAAAAGCTGAAGCTTTTGAGAAAGCTGGACGAACTCACAAAAGACAGTACATTGACAGAAAAGGAAATTCTGGAGTTTGGAAGGAAAGTAAACAAAGGGGTAGCAGAAAAGCATGGGCTCAAGGCCTGAGAAATTCCGCTGAAGAAGGTATAATTGTTGATGCAAATATTCTGCTTGCCTGCCTTATTAAGAATTCCGCCACAAGAAAAATTCTTTTGTCGGTTAATTCTCCGGAATTTTATGTTCCTGAATTTATTGAGGAAGAAATTTTGAAGTATTCCTCTTATTTTGCCAAAAAATTAAATGTAACTCCAAGCGTTATTAGGGAAATTGTTACAGAAATTTTTTCTGCAGCAAAAATAAAAGTGGTGAAAAAGCAGTTTTATATCAATCAAATTCCTGCCGCACTGGCAATAACTCCTGATGGCAAGGATGCCCCATACCTTGCCCTTGCAATGGAATTAAAATGTCCTTTGTGGTCAAACGACAAGGCTCTGAAAAAACAATCTTCAGTAAAGATATTGAACACAAGTGAGGTGCAGTGGAAATGAGTTGTAAAACAATTTTTATTGTGCGCCATGGTGAAACGGATTGGAATAATCTTGGCAGAAAGCAGGGGCATGTGCAAACTCATCTTAATGAAACCGGAAGAAAGCATGCCGAAATGCTTGCCTCTTATTTTGCAAAAGAAAATATTTCTGCCATTTATTCGAGTGACCTTTTCAGAGCTGTTGAAACTGCCGAGATTATTGCAAAGAGCCATAATCTTAAGGTATTGCAGGATTCTTTTTTGAGGGAGATTGATTTGGGAACTTGTGAAGGTCTTACAAAAGACGAGATGCGTTTGCGTTTTCCAGAGTTCTTTTCTGAGAGAAAAAAGAATTATTTCAATACGCCTTATCCAAATGGTGAATCCCGTGCTGATGTTAGGGATAGGGTAAAAAAGTTTTTTGGAAAAATTTCTGATAAGGAAGGCATAATATTAATTGTGGGGCATACTGGTTTCAATCGCAACCTGATTTCCTTTCTCACGGGCTTTGATGGAACAGAAATTTCAAATTCAGAGTTTGGTCATAATATTATTGCAAAATTTGATTGTGAAACTAAAAGCATTGAATTTGAAAAAATTTAAGTGATGCAATGGTTAAAACAAAAATTTTTCTGATTCGGCACGGGAAATCTAAAGGCAATATTGAGATGCGTTTTCAGGGTTGGAATGATACTCCTTTAAGCGAACTTGGAGTAAAGCAGGCGATTTTGCTCAGAAATTATTTTGCAAATAAAAAGATTGATTTGGTTTTTCATTCTCCTTTAAAGAGGGCTTATCAGACAGCCCTCATTGCATTTAAGGGCAAAGAAATCCCTTTTATAAAGGAAAAAGGTTTGATTGAACGGAACTTTGGAAAGCTTGATGGCATGAGTTTAGAAGAATTAAAAAAAGAGCATCCTGAAGCTGAATCTTTTTATTATGGTGAAATAAACGAGATTAATGGTTTTGGAGTTGAATCTGTTGTGGAATTGCAGGAAAGAAGCTTTGAAACTTTAAAAACAATTGCAGAAAAAAATGAAGGAAAAACCATTGTACTGGTTGGTCATTTGTTCTGGATTAAAAGTGTATTGGGTAAAATCCTCAATGTGCCTTACTCAGAAATCCAGAAGAAAAGCGTGAAAAACGCGTCAATAACAACTCTGAAAGCGAATCAAAATAACGAAACAACTACTTTTGAGGTTAAGGTTATTGGGGGTAAAAAGCATTTAAATTTTTTAGTTTGATAGCAACCATTTCCAGAGGGGGATGAATTTTATTTTGTTCTCTGTTTTTTCAAGGTTTTTTGTTATTATTATTAGGCTCATGGTTTTTTCGTTTTGTTTTTTGAATTCATGCAATCCTGTTGTTTCGCGTTCATTTATCTCATCAGTATAGGACACATTTATTGCTTCTAGTGTGTTGTCCGGATTTTTTATTACAAAGTCAACTTCGTTTTTGTTTTTCCAGTAGTATGGTTGTTTTCCTAATTGCTTAAGATGAATGAATACGCAGTTTTCTACCAGTTTTCCTTGGTCTTTACTGAATTTGAAGCTGACTGCATTTCGCAATCCGTTGTCTATGCAGTAAATCTTTGATGCAAGTGTTTTTTGTTCCTTAAAGGAGTAAGAGAAGTGGTCTATTGTGAAGAATATGAATGCTTCTTTATAGTATGAAAGATAATCTTTGATTGTATCATAAGATATTTTCAGGTTGTTTCTCAGGTTTCTCAGAGAAACCGTGCTTGTGAAATTTGTAGCAAAATAAAGAGCAAGATCCTTTGTTTTTTGGCTGTTTAGGTT
>JANLGZ010000022.1 GCA_024653905.1 archaeon | reverse complement strand
CCCACAAGCAATACGAAAAATGGTACAAAAACCAATGAACAAAACCAATCTAATTCGCATTCCCTTCAAGGCGAACAAATATATTCTTTGACGGCGTTCAAGAGAATTATTTTTTAGAAAAGTCCTTCTTATAATTATCTACTTAAGCGGTTAAAATACAATATTGCTTAAACAAAAAAATGTCATTTAGTATATAAAAAAGTGAACAAACGGTTAAGACCAGTAACCATTTATATAAGAAAGACACCAATAAGGACTGAGGAAGTAATAGAAAAAAACCTCTATTATGGTTGTTTGGGATCAGGCTCACTCGGCGTATAGAGAAAAACAATAAGCTAAGATTGTTTTGAGATCCCGAACACCTCATTTTTATTATCCAATTTTAACCCCAAAATTTTAACTACTACTATTAACCCTAACTAATTTGAGTTCTTAGTCTTTTTACTTACAATTTCAAAACCAGTATATAAATCTCCGTACACATTTGTTGCATGAAGAAATTTTTTATTTTAATCGGATTGGCATTACTGCTTACCTTTTCACAAATGAATGTAGCTTTCGCCGCACAAAGCGACGGGTATGTCCACAAGAATCATTACTATGCTGTTTCTTTTGACGGAGAAGGAGATGCAATAGTAAGAGCACAGATTGATATTGAAAATACGCTTAACCAGCCCAGAAAATGGATTGACTTAGAAATCCCAGGTCAGGTTGTTGTTTACAAAGCAGTACAGGAAAGTCCGGTTAGAAGCCCTATTGAATATTCAAAAACCTTAACTTCCAGCGCAACCATTCTTCATTTAGAATTAAAAGAATCCATCCCCATGAACGGAACAGGTACAATAGTTCTGTTTTACAAAATACCAAAGTACGCAGAAAAAGATTTGGTCGGAAATTATAATTTTGATTTCAAAACAATAATCGATAAAGATGCTATTCTCATTGAAAACCTAAGAGTTGCAATTAATGTTCAGGAAGGATTATTTATGAAAGGCGGAGAAGCCGAAGTTGATTACAGACCAAATACCTGGTTCATGGGAGAAATGGCAATGACCCAAGTAAAGGATGTTGGAATTGAATCGCCTTATTATCGGGATTATTATTACAGCATACGCAATGCACAGGGTTTGGTTAAAAGTGCAACTAATTTAGATCCTTTTGAAAGTTTTCATGTGAAAGGAAATTACGGAGAAAACTGGCTAGCACTTTATTTTTTGGATGTAATTGCAGGAATTATCGGAGCTGCTATTTTGATTATTGTTTCAATTTTCGGGTTTAGAAAAATCAAAAAATGGCTTAATCTGAAAAACCTAAAAGAAAAAAACACAAAAGGAAACGAATATGTTCATAGTGCTCTTGTTGCTTTTGGTTCTGCAACAGCAATTGTAATAACTACAGGCGTTTTATTCCTCATAGCAGCAATGATAAGTTCTTTTAGTTATTCACTGCAATGGATTTCCATGCTTATTGGTTTGCTGGGGCTTTTGGTGTCATTTGGCCTACTGTTTTTGCCGAGCCTTTATATTTCCTCAAAAAAAGGAATTATACAAGGAGCAATAGTGTTTTTCCTGACAGTATTTTTCCTCATAGCAATGAGCATTTTCCTAGGAATCGCCTATACTGTGCTTTTTCCGCCAGTAATCTACTATTAGAGGGATTTTTTGGAAATCGGTAATTTATTATATTCCAAGTGCACTAATATTAATGATACACAATTTTAGGATTTTTTTAATACGGATTCTCTGAATAAAAGAAATTTTTAAAGTTAATAAAGAGGTGATAGAAAATGATGCAATTAAATTATTGCAATGAATGCCATGAGGTATTCGAAATCAGCAATGCTGAATCAAAACAAGTAATCAGCGGTTCGCACAAAAGTTTCTGCGACCGCAGATAACTTTTAATTTTTCCTCAATTTTTTGAGGACTGCAGTTACAACCTTAGTAGAGTAACCTTTTTCCTGCATAACATGAATCATGTCTTCTTTGGAATAATCATGAGTTTTATCTTTCAGCAAATCAACAAGTTTCTCAACCTGACTTGATTCACTCATGGTTAAAGGACCATCCATTACAGGAGTAGACTGGCTTATTTTTGCTGATTGTTCAACCGATGATGCGGCCCTGTTTTGAACAACGGCTCTTCTTGAATTAGAAACATCCTGACGTTTTTGGTTTAAAATATTCTGTGCAGAAAAAACTTCAGTTGATTGCAATTTTTCAGGTGGACTTAAAGGAGCCTGATTTTTTAACTGTGCATAAATGCTTGGGTTTAGAAACTGCTGCATCACATTTAACACAAGCTGATAAAAAAGACTAAACAAACCTGCCGCAATGGCTCCTATTGATGCAAAGTTAAGAACCAAAAAAAAGAATTGGATTCCGAACTGTACAACCAGCAGACCAAGTGCAATTATAAAAATCACAATGCCAACAATAACATTAGCAGCAAAAATTTCCACTGCTTTTCCCTCAGTTAAAACCCATGATTCCTTAACAGAATCTATAACTCCCTGATTTTTCTGGAGATAAATAGAATTACCCATTGAAAGCCTTATTGAATTGTAAATCATGACTAGAATATAAGGACAAAACATTAGCAAAGCTAAAAGCGACAAAAACAAGAGAGGTGAAAATAAAAACCCTCCAAGCAATCCGAAAAGCCCGAGGATAAATATTGCAATAAAATAAATCCTCCACTTTTCATGAAACCAACTGGTGATAACTGCAAAGGAAGTATACAATGAGAGAAAAATCAGTGCTTTGAGAAATTTGACAAAATTGAACGGCGCAGTTTCAAAACCAACAACCTGCAATGCTCTTATATTTATTTTATAAAACTGGTAACCGAGAAATAAAACAAAAAATAGGAACAATGGCACCAATACTAAAATAAAAATCAGACCAACAACACCTAACTGCTCCAGTATCTGAGGATTTGCAACAGTATCTAAGGATGCTGGACCAGCTAAAAGCAAAACCAACCCAATTACAATAACCGCAGTTATAATACTGAACAGCACAATAAGTCCGATAATTATGAAAAAACGTTTGAGGGTTTCACGGTCTTTAAACCAAAGAGTAACAACATTAGAAACTATTTTTTCCTGATCCATAAAACCAAAAATAAGAAGGAATCTGAGATATTTAAAGGTTTCGAGCAAGCAAATTTTCATTAAGCAACAATTAAATACTATTAGGAACCATATTTTTAGTACTGGAAAAGTTAATTTCCGTTTTTTCTTGAGACCTTATTCTCAAATTTTTTCCGAATTTTCAATTCCTGTAATAATGTTTAAATACTTCATCCAACTTAACATTAATCTGTTTTTAAAATTTTAAAATAAAATTTTTTGCATTAGTTATGAGTGGGGATTTAGATGGATGAGAAGTTTTTAGGACAAATGGCAGACAAAAGCAGTGAAGAACAATACTCGCCTTTTCCGGAAGGATACAAAATTGGAAAAACCAAATACGTTATTATTACAGGCTCGGTAATCAGCGGAATCGGAAAAGGAATCTTCTCAAGCGCTCTTGGAAAAACACTTCAGGACAGAGAATTAAAAGTTGCGCCGATAAAAATTGAAGCTTACCTCAATGTTGACTCAGGAACACTAAGCCCTTACAGACACGGCGAGGTTTTTGTGCTGGATGACGGCACCGAAACAGACATGGACCTTGGGTCTTATGAAAGATTTCTTGATATGAAACTCACAAAAGATAATTTTACAACACCTGGTCAAATTTATAAAAAACTCATTGAAAAAGAAAGAAAAGGAGAATATAACGGAAGAGATGTGCAGTATATTCCTCACGTTACCGGAGAAACCAAATACTTGTTAAGAAACCTTGCAATAAAAAGCAAGGCAGATATTGTGCTTGTTGAAATAGGCGGAACAGTGGGTGATTTTGAAAACTTGTTCGCAATGGAAAGCGCAAGACAAATGATTTATGAAGAAGGACCAGAAAACGTGTGCCTTGTGAATCTAACTTATATTGTTGAACCAAGTCATTTAGGAGAATTCAAAAGCAAAGCCGCACAGCTTGGACTGAGAGAATTAATGAGACTCGGATTACAGCCTGATTTGATTGTATGCAGAAGCCAGCACCCGGTAACCGAAACAATAAAAGAAAAAATTTCCCTGAATGCAAATGTACCATTGAAAAGAGTGTTCAACACTTATGATGTTGATAATATTTACGAACTCCCTTTGTTTTTCCGCAAACAGGGAATTGATGAAGCAATAATGGAAATACTTCACTGGGAAAAAATACACAAAGTCAACGGAAGCAAAAGCCTCAAAGAATGGACTGATAAAAACGCGGCAGAAAAGAAAGATGAAGTAACAATAGGAATTGCGGGAAAATACACCGGAACAAGCGATACTTACATCAGCATTGTGAAAGCATTAGAACACTGCTCTACTGCTTTGAAAACCAACGTGAAAGTAAAGTGGATTGAAACAACAGATATTGAAACAGGAAAGAAAAAAATCGAGGAAGAACTAAAAGGAATCGATGGCCTGATTATTCCAGGTGGTTTTGGCACACGCGGAATTGAAGGAAAAATCGCATGCGCCAAGTATGTAAGAGAAAATAACATACCTTTCCTTGGAATTTGTTACGGTTTCCAAATGGCAGTTGTTGAATTCGCAAGAAACGTATGTGGAATAAAAGACGCTTCCACTGAAGAAGTAAAACACGATCCTGAAAACAATGTTATATGCATTCTTCCGGAACAAGAAGAAGTTGAGGGTCTTGGAGGAACTTTAAGATTAGGCGGGTTTGATATTAAAATCAAAAAAGACACCAAAGCATGGAATCTTTACGGAAAAAAAGATTCTGTAAGAGAAAGATTCAGACACAGATTTAATGTTAACACAAAATTCATTGAAAAATTAGAGAAATGCGGTTTAATATTTTCAGGAATGGCGCCTGAAAAAAAAATCATGCAAATACTTGAACTTAAAGACCATCCTTTCTTTATCGGAACTCAATATCATGCCGAGTTTACATCAAGACCATTAAATCCTAATCCAGTGTACCTTGGTTTGGTAAAATCGGCTATTGAGAATAAAAAATGAATTTTTGTTTGGCAAAATAGGTTTATAATAATAAACGTTCAAATTTTTAGTAGAACTTGGTATAATGACTGTTTTAAAGAGAAGCAGTTCCGGTATGGAACTTGAACTCCAGATTTTAGATGAAAAGGGAAAAATTTCTAACCAATCAAAAGAGCTAATAGCTGAAGTAAAAAAAAGAAATAAAAAAATTGATTTGGTGCATGAAGAAACCAAAAACATGGTTGAATTAAAAAGCCTTCCAAGAGTAAGATTGAAGGATTCTTTACCAAGATTGTTTGATGACCTTGGAACAACAATAGAAACAGCAGATTCTATGGGACTGAAAATATTCGGATTAGGAACTTACCCAGGAAAATTTACTGCCGAACAGGTTCCGAAAAAAAGATACCAAATTCAGTCACATATATTTGATAAAAAAACACAAATATTTGCATTTGGGCACTGCTCAGGATTCCATTACCATTACACTCTGCCACGGGGTGTTTTTGATTCGGAAAAAAAGTTTCTGAAAAAACTATTCAACTCAAAAACCAAACAAAGTCTTTTGGACAGCCATAACCTATTAGTTGCTATTGACCCTGCAACAAGCTGTTTAATGCAATCAAGTCCTTTCATTGACGGGAATTTTCTTGCAAAGGATTCAAGAATGCTGCAAATAAGAAACCCTGATGAAATGGATTATCAAAAAGGATTATTCAAAGAACTCGAAGAATTTGGAGAACTGCCTGATTACATGTGGACAATGGAAGATTTGAGGTACAGGCTTTTAGCAATGGACAAAAAAATGAAGAACCTCATGAAAAAAACAAGATACAAAGAGGAAGTAAAAAAGAAACCAATTCTGGATTTTGTGTGGACTGTAATAAAGATTAACAAGCTTGGAACTCTGGAATACAGGGGCTGTGACATGAACCACCCAAAATATTTTGCAGGAACCGCTATACTGTTAAAGTCAATTCAAAGAATGATTCAGCAGGACTTTTACAAGGTGGAAGTTTCTGACATAGGAATAAAAGAGCCATTCAAAGTTGAAGGAACAACAATTTACATTCCGCCTGAAAGCTATGTGAAACTAAAACTACAACCTGCAAGCGCATACAAAGGTTTTGATGACAAGGAAGTTTACAATTATGTTAAAAGATTTTTCAATTTTGCAAAAAAACACACCAATAAAGATTACCTGAAACTACTTATACCATTAAAAAATTTGATTGAAAGAAAAGAAACCGTTTCTGACATACTGATAAAAAGAGTGAAACAAAAAGGCTATTCATTAAACGAGCATATACCGCAAAACGTCTGTGCAGAAATAGCATTAAAGCACTCTGCACAGTTTGTAAAAGAAACATACAGAATAAAAGATTGGATATCGGGTGATTAAAAATGAAAAAAATAGGTTTGTGGATTCCTGCAAGGAAAAATTATTCTTCAATCTCTGTTGAAAAACCAGGGTACTTCATCCAAAGCTTCAAAGAAGACATAATGAAAATTTTGAAAAAACAAAAAAATACTGAAATAATTGAAAATCTTGATTTTAGAAAAGCAGTTGTAAAAAACGGCGAAGTTTTCCTGAACGATTTTTGTTTTAGTGATTTGGATGTTTTCTTTTGGCTTGGAGAAATAGACCGGAGCAGAACCAGTTATCATATTCAGATACTTGAAACAATTTCAAAAACAGCCAAAGTGATAAATAATCCAAGTGCACTGAAAATCGTGTTAGATAAGTACCTTTCACAGCTGACTTTAAAACAAAACAATATTAGGGTACCTGAATTTCTGCTTGTTTCTCAGAATAATTTGGAACAGGTAAAAAAACAAGTTGAAAGCAAAACTTTTATTGTAAAACCACGATTCGGAAGCTTCGGCTCAGGAATAATGAAACTTACAGATTACCAAAATTTGATTGACATAGTGGACTATTCAGAACAAAAAAGTCATTTTCTTGAAGAGTTCATAGAATTTGATTTTGAAGACTGGATAGGAGTCAATGTTATTGATGGAGAAATTATTTACGGGTATGGAAAGGAAAAATCTAAAATTTCAGGATGGAAAGTTTTTGACAGGGAAAGAAAAGGGGGGAAAATGATTCTTAAAAAACCATCCAAAGAACAGAAAAAAATCGCTCTGCAGGTAGCAAAGGCAACAGGGCTTGATTTTTTTGGAGTTGATATAATTAAATCAAAACACGGCCAAAACTATGTTATAGATATAAACACTTTTCCGGGACTTTATCCTGAAATGTTTGCAGAAGCAAAAGTAAATGGTGCTGAACACTTGGCAAACCTCATACTAAAAAAATAATTATTTTGCCTTTTTAAACGGATCAAACTCTTTTATGTACTGAATAATACTTTTTTCATTATAATTATCATCTTCTTCACTTACTTTTCTCACATCCTCGACAGAATAAAAAACTTTAGGATTAATATCGTTGACTATTTGGATTACTTTTTTTATCTTTCTTCTGTCAGTCACCAAGGTCACCACTTTTGCAGTGTTTTTTTTGTACCCTGCATTTACAACAGTTAAAAGATAATTTTTATTTTCAAGCGCTCCAAGGATTTCTTTATAATTGGTCCTGATAACAAACCTGATTCTTGATTTGCCTAAAGAAATTTTTTCCTCTAACCAGATTCCTGAAAATGTACCAACAGCAAAACCAAGCCCGTAAACAATAATCAGCCAAGGATTGGTTATATTCAGCAATATTTGAGAAACTGCCAATAACCAGATAACTGATTCAAAAAAAGCAACAATAGGTGCATAATATTTGAAGCCCTTTGCAATAAAAATTACCCTTAAAGTACCCATGCTCACGTCTGCTATTCTTGCAAAAAATATGAACAATGGCAGTGCAACCCAGGAAAAAAAATCCATTATAACCATCTAAAAAGAAAAGAAATTATTCATACTCTTTTTTGAAAGCCCACTTGTTTCCGCCTGAAAGAATCTGTTCAGCTGTTTCATCATCCTCTTTTGAAAGTGGAAGACCGTGTTCGTCTTTTCGATTAGAATAAATAGAATCAAGTTTTGGCAACTTATCTTTAGCAATAAATACAACAATACCAAAAACAATAATAATTACAATAAATGCAATCGGCAAAGCTAAACCGCTTGCTAAATTAAACATGCCAGTAAACGGAGAATTTTTTCTGGCTTCCTCATCCGCTAATCTTGCAGCTTCCTCATCAGCAAGTTTTTGAGCTTCTATCCCTTCCAAAGAAGCAATCCTTTGTTCAAGAGCACTTGATTTTGAACTTAAAGAACTTGAAGCAGAATCAATTTTTGATGAAACAGAAGAAAGGTCATCGCTTAATGAAGAAACACTTGAATCAAGAGAATTAGCAAGAGTTTCGGTTGTGTTTAATTTATCCCAAAATGCTTTGAAATCAGCTTCAAGGCCCGTGAGTTTCTGGTCATACTCGCCTATTTTGGATTCTACTCTAGCATCAACATTAGCAAGGATTTCAGATTCATTAGGAAGACTTATTGCAGTAACCTCTTTTGAATCAGAACCATTGGAAGAATCAACACTGATTGAGTGAGAGCCCTCGCTTAAACCAACATGATAAACAACAAGTTCATTTCCGTACATGTAAGCGTTTGAAACGTTTGGAGAAAATGCATTTGGGGGGCTCACAAAACCTGGATAAACCTCAACAATTTTTGAACCATCAATATTTACAGTAGCTGTTGCACCTGTTGAATCAAGAGTTACACTAAAACCCCAAGAAACATTATTGGGAATAGTTGAAGGCGCATCAATTGAAACTGCAATTGCAGTTGATGCAAAACCTATTGAAAATAAAAAAATTAACCCAAAAACAAAACTCTTACCCATGCATACAATAAATTCACGGGTATTAATAAACTTTTTCTAAAGAGAGGTGTTTTTTAACAAGAACTATTCCTCAGTATAAATATGCTTGAAAGGGTAAAGCTCAAGGATAAAGAAATAATTCTTTTGGGCACCGCACACATCTCACAAGATAGTGTGAATGAAGTTAAAGAAGCCATTGAAAAAGAAAAACCTGATGTGGTGGGAGTTGAGCTGGATTTACAGAGATTCAGACAACTTAAACAAGGAAATAAATGGCAGAACACAGACATCGGAAAAATAATCGGTTCAGGACAAACTTACTTATTTTTACTAACCTTATTGCTTTCAAATATTCAAAGAAGCTTGGGGCAAAAAATCGGAATAAAGCCCGGAATGGAAATGATTGAGGCAATCAAAAGCGCAGAAGAACATAAGCTCCCGATTGTGCTTTTGGACAGGGATGTTAATATTACTCTGAAAAGAGCAATGCAAAAAATGAGTTTTAGAGAAAAAATAAAATTACTTTTTTCTATTGTTTCAGGTTTTTTTGAGGAAGAAAAGGTTAAAATTACCAGTGAAAGTATTGAGAAACTAAAACAAAAAGATGTAATGACACAGTTAATGCAGCAGCTTTCAAAAGAAATGCCTTCAATAAAAGAAGTTCTTGTTGATGAAAGAGACGCATTCATTGCAAACAGCATTACAAAAAGCCCAGGGAAAAAAATTCTCGCAGTTGTAGGAGCAGGACATTTAGCAGGAATAAAAAAATTATTAGGAAAACCTGTTAACATTGCAGAAATTTCGCAAATTAAAAAAGGAAAAAAATACATGAAAATTCTTGCATTTGTAATTCCATTGCTTTTTGTTGCATCAATTATTTATTTATTTTTCACAAAAGGAACCGATGTAACAATAACCGCAATTCTCTTTTGGTTTTTAGCAAACGGAATACTTTCAGCTCTTGGAGTTTTAATTGCAAGAGGACATCCTCTTTCAATTTTAACCGCATTTATTGCCGCACCATTAACAAGTCTGCATCCTTTTTTAGCAGCTGGATGGGTTGCAGGATTTGTTGAGGCAAAAATAAAAAACCCGAAAGTAAAGGATTTTGAAAACCTGAGAAATTTAAATTCACTTGGAGATTTTACATCAAACCAAGTAACCAGAATTCTTTTGGTTGTAGCACTCGCAAATGTGGGTTCCACACTTGGAACAATAGTCGCATTCCCTCTGATTGCAAGTTTGTTTGGATGAATTTATTGTTTTTCTGCAAATTCAGCTTCATTGATTCTAGCTAACTCAAGAATTCCTTTTATAGTGCCAATTTTGAGTTGCTTGTGATTCGGAACAACTGTTCCGACAGAACCTTTGCGAAGAATTATGTGACTACCTGTTTGTCTAACAATCTGAAAATCAAATTTGTTGCACAAAATTTTAACGCATTTTCTTCCGGATAATTTGCTAAGCCTTAACAAGCCCGACCACCTTAAAAGTAGTCAATATGGGTTTGCTCGCTTTTTTTCCAGGAAATTCTTCCAAATAAAGTTGGGTTGCTTCTTTCAAATTAGATAAAGCTTCCTTAACAGTATAACCTTGACTTACAGTACCCACTTCAGGGCACTTAGCCACATACATATTCTCATCTCTTTGGATGACTGCAGTAAAAGTAAGATCCTTATTTTTCATAATAATATAGCGAACTTTAAAATATTAAAGGTTTGTTATTTTAGAATTTGTTACTATTTTTTCAAATAAGGAAGAACATTTCCATTTTGCTCGGCTTCTTTAATAAGTTTTTTTGCAAAAAGCATTCTTTGAATTGAGCCAATGAAAGCAATTATTGCAATTAACCACAGAGAAATTTCCATAATTTTCATTCCAAAGAACTCAATGTAAAAAAGAGACAGGAAAATTCCCGCGAGAAGAAGAAGCATTCTTTCCACATGCTCCCCAAAAGCAGGCCAATCACGATTGTCAGTAATTATAACAAGTGCTACTCTTGGTTTTGCATAAGAATTCAAAAGTGAAAACGCGAGTGCGAAAATTGCTGCAAGCGGAAACAAGAAAGCGGTTCCGAGGAAAAGAATTATTTCCACAACTTTGTCAATCATTGTTTCGAAATAGTTTCCAAACAAAGAATCCTTTTTTTGAAGTCTTGCTACCGAACCATCAAACATATCAATTGAAACTGCCAAAAACGAGAAAATAAAGGCAAAAATAAATTTTTCCTGAATAATAAAAAAAACCGCGATTATTGCTAATACAGGGCCTAGTAAAGTGAACAAAGTAGGGGGAAAACCTATTGATGCAAATGGCTTTGCAACTGCCTCTGTGAAGGCTTTTGTATGAAATCTTAGTGAGCCTAGCATGAAATTACCCGTATATTATTACATTAGTTAATAATGAACTATATTAAAAGAAATATAATACTAATAATACAGGGGTTAAAATGATTTCAGAAAAAATTCGAGAAGATTTTCCGGTTCTGCAGAACAATAAAGGATTAATTTACTTTGATAATGCAGCAACTTCACTAAAACCAATTCAGGTTATTGAAGCAGTGAATTATTATTACAAAAATCTCGGGGCTAATGTGCACAGAGGAAATCACCATTTATCACAACAGGCAACTCAGCTTTATGAAAAATCAAGAAAAGAAACATCAAAATTTTTAGGTGCAAAAGAAGATGAAATTGTTTTTACAAGAAATGCAACTGAAAGCATTAACGCGGTTTGCGTTGGATTGGAAAGGCAAAAATATTTTTCAAAAGGAGATGAAATAATTATTACTGCACTTGAACATCACGCAAATATTGTTCCGTGGCAGGAATTATGCAAACGAACAGGGGCTGTTTTGAAAATTGCAAAATTGAATGAAGATTTTACACTTAATATGCGGGATTTGCAGGAAAAGGTTTCTAAAAAAACAAAACTTGTTTCAGTTGGCCACGCATCTAACACAGTTGCGAGTATTTTACCAGTAAAGGAAATCGGAAAAATCGCTCATGATTCTGGAGCTTTATTTTTGGTTGATGCAGCTCAAAGCGTTCCACATTTTGAAGTGAGTACAAAAAAAATTGATGCAGATTTTTTGGCAATTAGTTCTCACAAAATGCTTGGTCCTACCGGAGTCGGGATTCTTTACGGAAAAAAAGATTTGCTGGAAAAAATGCCACCTTACAATTACGGGGGAAGCATGATTAGCAAAGTTTCGTATGAAAAAACTGAGTGGGCTCCTCTTCCAGAAAAGTTTGAAGCAGGAACAATGCCGATTGCAGAAGTTATTGGTTTTGGAGAAGCAATAAAATATTTGAAAAAAATCGGAATGGAAAATATTCATGCACATGAAAAAAAATTGCTCTCGCATGCTCTTGAAAAAATGAGGAAAATTGAAGGAGTTAAATTATACTGCCCACAAGATGCAGAAAAGCAGGGAGGCATTGTTTTATTCGAGGTTAAAGGGATTGATGCAGTTGATTTGGGAGTTGCTCTTGATGAGAGTAAAAACATAGCCACACGAAGTGGCATGCACTGCGCAGAACCAATAGTGAGCAGTCTAAATTCTAAAGGTCTTGGAAGGGCAAGCTTTTATTTGTACAATACTATTGAAGAAATAGACATCTTTGTTGATGAGGTCACCGCCATATCAAATGCATTCAAGTAAAATGCAACTTAGCACTAAAAATATTTATTCAAATATACCTGAAATGGCTCAAAAAAGCCAAGAAACCTTTTTAAACCATTCTTAAGAGGGTTTCATTATAACAAAGAAAAATAATAAAATTAGCTAAAAATTTGGTGAAAATATGGCTAAAAATGATGTAAAAGTACTGACTGAATTGAAACAATTCGAGCAAAAAAACATGAAAAACCCGGCAAAAAAAAAGAAATATACAATTCAGCAAAAAAAAGAAATAAAAAAATTTTCTTACGCCTTAGTATTATTAAAATTAACAACCATGATATTATTTTTAACATTAATTTTAGTTCTCGGAATTCAGCTTAAAACAATCAGCATTAACCAGGGATTAATTATTCTACTGGGAGCATTAGTTGGTGTTTATTTTGCACTTCCTTTTATGGCAGTAAAAGTATTTGATGGAGTTGTAGCATTTACATCGAAAAAGAGGTATTCTAAATGAGCGAACAAGAATTTGTAAGCCAATTGACAAAATTAAAAGATTCTGAAAAAGAAATAGAAAAACTGATAGGAGCCACTCAGAAAAAAGCAGAAAAAATCATTTCCAATGCACAAACAGAAGTAAAAGCAATCCTTGAAAAAGCCAGAGAAGAGGCATCTAAAACGGAACAGGAAATAATCAATCAGGGAAAAATAGAGATTGAAAAAGAAGAATCAAAAATCATTTCCAAAGCTGAAAGTGAAGCTGAGAGGATTCTTTTAATAAAATTATCAAAAACCACCGCAAAGAAAATCAGCGAGGATCTATTAAAGTGATTCAAATGTTTTGGCCAGTAAAAATGTCAAAAGTTAGATTAATTGGTTTGAAAACCAATTTGAAAAAAACCATAGAATCGTTAGAAGAATATGGCGGAGTAGAGATTAAAAAATTAAGTTCTAAAGAAGTTGAAAACTCAAAAGCTTTGGAGGAAAACACTTTTATAGTTGAAAAGCTGGTTAAAACAGAAGCACTGCTTAATGCTTTAGAGAAAAAAGAAGTCAGAGAAAAAATCAGTATTAGTGATTTGAATGATTTTTCAAAACAAAAAAATTTTGGAAAAGTAAATGCAGAAATAGAAGAAATAATCTCAAAAATATCTGATATTGATAATGAAACAGAGATTCTTAAAGATGAGAAAACCACTTTGAAAATGTTCGCTCACTTTGATATTGATTTCTCAAAGTTTAACGTTAACTCAATAGAATTGGTGGCAGGAACAATTAATTCTATTAATAGTTCAAAATTAGAAGACGCGTTAACAGGAACTGAATTTACGGGAAAAACAATTGCAAAAGGAAAAGCCCTTTATCTAATTGCATTCGAAAAAGGCACTTTAAAAATTGATGATTTAGGCCCCTTAGGATTTGACAGGATTCAAATTCCAAACATTAAAACAAAACCCGGAATAGAACTAAAGAACGTCGATAAAAAAATAGTCGATTTAGAAAAAAAGAAAGCTTCTTTGAAAAAAGATTTAGAGAAAGTTTCCAAGGAAAATTATGCAAAATTAACAGGCCTTAAAGAACATTTAGAAAATGAAAGCTCTAAAGCTTCTCTTCCTGAAAAGTTCCTTGGAACTAGCCATTCTTTTGTTTTAGAGGGCTATTTGCCTGAAAAGAATTTTGAAAAATTTAAGGGATTTATAAAAGAAAAATTCGGAAAACAGATTTTTGTACAATATTTCTCTAATGATGAATTAGAAAAAAATCACGAAACAACTCCAACACTAACAGAACACTCTTATTTGATAAAACCATTTGAATCTTTAGTAAAGTTTATTTCAATTCCAAAATCAAATGAATTAGACACTACAATGATTTTCCTGATTTTTTTTCCTGTTTTTTACGGAATGATTGTGGGAGATTTTGTTTATGGAATTTTATCGTTTTTAATTGCTAAATTAATTCTGAAAAAATTCCCGACAGGAATTCTAAATTCTGTTTCAAAAGTTTGGATGTGGGGAAGCATTCCAACAATTATTTTTGGAGTAATTTTTGATGAATACGCCGGTTTTTCACACCATGCAATCTTTGAATTGATTGGAATTCACGGAGTGCACATTTACTACGGTTATGAAAGACTGCACAATATCGAATTATTATTAGGAGTAAGTTTGTTATTAGGAGTTTTCACAATAGCAATAGGATTTTTACTTGGTTTCATTAATGCTTCAAAACACGGGAATAAAAGACACGCCATGGCAAAGCTAGGTTGGTTTGGAGTGGTTTTGTTTGGGACAATTTTAATAACAACTTTAATGTTCAATTCATTTCCACAGGATTATTTATTACCAACCGCAGGATTATTTATTGTTTCTCTAATCCCAATTGTAATGGTTGAAGGAATAATGGGGATAATGGAACTGCCTTCAGTAGTCGGGAATATTTTGAGTTTTGCAAGAATTCTGGCAGTCGGATTAGTCGGAGTTGTAATAGCATCTATCCTAAATGACATGGCATTCCCAAGCTTGGATAAAGGTTTGTTACTGATAATATTTTTCCCACTTTACATTTTCGGACATTTATTTAATGCTTTTTTAGCAATGTTCGAATCACTTATACAAGGAGCGAGACTTAATTTTGTAGAATTTTACTCAAAATTTTACGAAGGAGATGGAAAAGAATTTGTTCCATTTAAAGTTGAAAGAAAATATACTAAAGAATAAAAAAAAGGAGGTGTAAGAAAAATGGTTTTAGAAGGCGTAGGAGGAATTGCAATCGGAGCAGCAATAGCTATTGCAGGCGGTGCAATCGGCACAGGAATGGCTCAATCAGCAATCGGAGCTGCAGCAATGGGAGTTATAGCTGAAAAACCTGAGCAAGCAGGAAAATTAATTATCTGGATCGCAATCCCAGAAACAATCGTAATCTTCGGATTCGTAATAGCAATATTACTAGCACTGGCTGTTGGTAGTGGAGTTGAAGCGGCAGTAGCTGCCGCCTAAATATAGTTAAATAGGTGAAAAAATGAGTTTAGAAAATGTAAGAGAAAACCTTATTCAAGAGGCAAAAAAGGAAGAGAGAAGACTACTCTCAGAAGCAGAGAAGGAAGCATCCGCTATAATCTTAGAGGCTAAAGAGCAAGCTAAGAGAATTAAAAACGAGGAAAAGAAAAAAGCTTCAGAAGCTGTGGAGAGAGATAGCCATGAGAGAATAAGCGTGGCAAAACTAAAAGCAAATAAAATTGTTAGTGAAGCCCGCAATAAACTAGTAGATGATTCTGTGAACGAAATTTGGGAGGACTTTAAAGATTCTCCAAAGAAAAAAGGCTACGAAGCTTTTTTGAAAAAACAAATTAAAGAAGCAGAAAAAGAACTTGGAAAAGCCACTATAGTAATGGTTAATTCAACCGATGTTAAAGTAGCTGAAAAATATTCCAAAAACGTTCAAACACAAGGAGTGAATATATCTGGGGGTGCAATTGTTTCCACCAAAGATAAAAGTGTAAGCATTGATAGTTCCCTAGAATCAATATTCGAAAATAATGAAAAGGAAATAAGAGGAACAGTTTTCAAAGAATTATTTAAGTGAATGAAATGACAATGATTGGAAAAGCATTCGAATTTGGTTACGCAAATGCTCGCGTAAAGGCAATGAAACAGGCATTGTTAGGAGAAAAAGAAATAAATGCAATGACCGAAGCAAATAGCGCGGATGGGGTTTACTCTTTATTGGAAAAAACCCAATATAGAGAAGATTTAGTTGTAAGTGCTTTAAAGGAACGAACAATTGCTGATCAAATAGAATTTGCAACCACAAAAAACTTTTCAAGAACACTGCAAAAAATAGTAAAAATAGTTCCAAAAAAATTTGAAAACGAAATAAAAGAATTATTTGAGAAATACGACGTTAACAATTTGAAAACAATTCTTGTTAGCAAGCATTTAGGAAAAGTAAAAGAAAAAATTGAACCGTTGATTATTGATTCAATGTCAATAAGCAAAGGAAGAATGAACAAAATCCTTGATGCAACATCAGTGAAAGAAGTTGTCAACCTTTTAGGTGGAACAATTTATGGAAAGGTTTTGCAAAAACACCTAAAAGAATATGAAAAAGATAATGAAATCTCATCTTTAATTTTTGCTTTAGATGAATATTATTATTCAAAGCTTCCTTCAATAGCAAAAAATCCCTATGGAGATGAAAGAATTATTCTAAAAATGCTAAAATCCCAAGCGGATATCAGGAATATTTCAAACATTTGCAGAGGAAAGAAAGATAACATTACAGCAGATAAGTTGCATGAAATGATGATCAAATCCGGAAATATTCGGGGAGATGTTTTAGAAAAAGCTTGCTCAGCTAAGAATGTTGAGGAAGCAGCAAAAATTTTTGAAAAAAATTATTCATTAGGAAAAGCAATTGAGGAATACAAAAAAACAGGTTCTTTAATTCCAATTGAAATGGAATTAGAAAGAAATGTAGCTAAAAAAGGGTTGAAAGTGCTTAGAAACAGTGTTTTATCACTAGGGACAATTGCAGGATTTTTATTTTTGAAAGAAGAGGAAGTTAACAACATCAGGAAAATCGTGAGATGTAAAGAGTTTAATTTACCTCAAGAACAAATCAAGGAGATGACAGTAATAGTTTAGGTGTTAGAATGGAAAAACAAAATATTGTAGTGGTGGGAGATGGACCAACCTGTACTGGTTTTAGGTTAGCTGGTGTTGAAAATGTGTTTCCAAAAGAAGGAAGAGAAGCAGAGGAAAAAGTGAAAGAACTTTTGGATGATGAAAACACAGGGATACTAATAGTTAATGAAAAAATATTAGAAAATGTGGATTGGAAATTAAAACAAAAAATAGAGAAAATAGCAAAACCAGTTGTTATTACTGTTCCGGATAAAAGTGGAGCAATAGAACAAAAAGATTCTCTAAATGCAATGATTAAAAGAGCACTGGGATTTGATTTAGCAAAATAGTACTTAAGAGGTGAACAAAAAAATGGCAGAATTATTGAAAATTGTAGGTCCGGTTGTAGTCGGAGAAAAAATGTTAGGGGCAAAAATGTACGACGTTGTAAAAGTCGGAAACGAAAAATTAATAGGAGAAATAATTAAACTTGCTGGAGACAAAGCAACCATTCAGGTTTATGAGGACACCTCAGGATTAACACCCGGGGAAAAAATTGAAAATACTAACCAAGCACTAAGTGTTGAGTTAGGCCCTGGATTATTAGAATCTATTTATGATGGAATACAAAGACCACTTCAAACCATTCAAACTTTAACTGGAGACTTTATTGGAAGAGGAGTTGTAGCAAATGCTATTGATAGAAATAAAAAATGGGAATTTGTTCCGACAAGAAAAAATGGTGACAAAGTTTCAAGCGGTGATGTGATTGGAACGGTTCAAGAAACGGAAATAATTGAACACAAAATAATGGTTCCGCATGGAATGGAAGGAACTATCAGTGAAATTAAAAAAGGAAAATTTACTGTTGAGGAAACTGTAGCAATAATTAAAGATGGTTCCAAAAAACAAGAAGTACAATTAATGCAAAAATGGGAAGTTAGGAAACCCAGACCAAATAATGAAAAACTAGCACCTAACACGCCCTTAGTTACCGGTCAAAGAATTTTGGATACATTTTTTCCGATTTCAAAAGGAGGAGCCGCAGCAATTCCAGGACCTTTTGGTTCAGGAAAAACTGTAACTCAACAATCACTAGCAAAGTGGAGTGATGCTCAAATAATTGTTTACATTGGATGCGGAGAAAGAGGAAACGAAATGACTGAGGTTCTAAAAGAATTCCCAGAATTAATCGATCCTAAAACCAAAAAACCAATGATGCAAAGAACAGTGCTAATAGCTAACACTTCCAATATGCCGGTTGCGGCAAGAGAAGCAAGTGTTTATACAGGAATCACGATTGCTGAATATTATAGGGATATGGGTTATGATGTAGCTCTAATGGCTGATTCTACCTCTAGGTGGGCAGAAGCAATGAGAGAAATATCAGGAAGATTAGAGGAAATGCCTGGAGAAGAAGGTTATCCGCCTTATTTAGCAAGGAGATTAGCCGAGTTCTATGAAAGAGCCGGAAAAATTATTTGTAAAGGAAATCCTGAAAGAAACGGTTCAATATCAGTTATTGGAGCAGTTAGTCCTCCTGGAGGAGATATTTCTGAGCCAGTTTCACAGAACACCTTAAGAGTTACAAAAGTGTTTTGGGCACTTGATGCTAAGCTTGCACAAAGGAGACACTTTCCGGCAATTAACTGGTTGAAAAGTTATTCTTTATACACCAACGCTTTAGATTCAACTTATGGAAATACTGTTGCAGCTGATTGGTCTGAAAACAGAAACAAGGCAATGGCTTTGTTGCAAAAAGAATCAGAGTTACAGGAAATTGTTCAATTAGTTGGACCGGATGCACTTCCGGAAAAAGAACAGGCAATTTTAGACGCGACAAAAATGTTGAGAGAAGACTTTTTACAACAAAATGCATTCAGTGAGGTGGATGCATTTGCTTCACTAAACAAACAATACAAAATGCTAAAGGTAATTCTAAAATTCTATGACAAAATGATTGATGCACTAGATCTTGGAGTTCAACTAAAATCAATTGTTGGTTTAAAAGTCAGAAATGACATCGCAAGAATGAAAGAAATTAATGAAAAAGAATTCAACAAAAAAAGCAGCGAAATAATGAGTGAGATTGATGCTGAATTCAGTAAAATTGTTAAAAGTCAAAAGGAAGTGGTAGCATGATGAAAGAATATCAGACAGTAACAAATGTAGAAGGGCCACTAATATTTGTTGAGAAAGTTGGAAATGTTGGTTACAACGAAATTGTAGAAATAAAACTCCCTAATGGAGAAAAAAGAAAAGGCCAAGTACTTGATACATCAAAAGGAAACGCAGTTATCCAGGTTTTTGGATCAACAACAGGATTAGATGTTCAAAAAACTAAAATAAAGTTTTTAGGAGAAACAATGAAACTTGGAGTATCTGAGGAAATGCTTGGAAGAGTCTTTACTGGTTTGGGAGAACCAAGAGATAATGGTGCACCTATAGTTGCTGAGAAAAGAATTGATATTATTGGAGCTGCTATTAACCCAATTGCAAGAGAACAACCAACAGACTTTATTCAAACTGGGATAAGCACTATTGATGGTTTGAACACTCTTGTTAGAGGACAAAAGCTTCCTATTTTTTCAGGATCAGGGCTCCCTCATAACGAACTAGCAGTGCAAATTGCAAGGCAAGCAAAAGTAAAAGATCAAAAAGAGGGTTTTGCAGTTGTGTTCGCTGCAATTGGAATAACGCACGAGGAAGCAAACTTTTTCATGAAAGATTTTGAAAGAACAGGTGCTTTAGAGCGGAGTGTTTTGTTTCTAAACTTGGCTGATGACCCAAGTGTTGAAAGATTAATTACGCCTAGAATGGCATTAACAACAGCTGAGTATTTGGCTTTTGAAAAAGGCATGCATGTGTTGGTTATTATTACTGACATGACTAACTACTGTGAAGCTTTGAGAGAAATTGCAGGAGCTAGAAAAGAGGTTCCGGGAAGGCGAGGTTATCCGGGTTATACATACACTGATCTTTCCACTATTTATGAAAGAGCAGGAGTAATTAAAGGAAGAAAAGGAAGCGTTACACAAATACCAATTCTTTCAATGCCCAGTGATGATATTACCCATCCAATCCCAGATTTAACAGGATATATTACTGAAGGACAAATTGTTGTTGGAAGAGAATTGCATAGAAAAGGAATCTATGCGCCAATAGATGTTCTTCCTTGTTTGTCTAGGTTAATGAACTTAGGAATTGGACCTGGAAAAACT
>JANLGZ010000099.1 GCA_024653905.1 archaeon | reverse complement strand
GAAATTCAGTATTGTCAATACTGCTAATGCAACAATTGTTGTTATTATTGCCCCAACCATGCCAAACACAGGAATCAGAATAATTGTTGCGCCAATATTGATTGCGGTTGCAACTAAAAGGTTTACAAATGACTGTTTTTCAAGATGAATTGCTCTTAAACCGCTTATCAAAACAGTATTAAGTGCCACAAGGGGAATTGCCGGAACAATCCAAACAATCAATCCAACTGCTTCCAAAAATTTTTCTCCGTATAAAAATAAAATAAGTTTTTCCCCAAACACAAAAAGTACAATACTCATTGCTATTCCTGTTATAAGACTAACAAGAATTGATTTTTTGAAGGTCCTGAAAAATTTTTCCTTGTTTTTTGCGTATTTTGACAGCAAAGGAAAGATTACTTCCGCGAACACCGTGCTGAATATAAGTGCTGCCATAAAAAATCTGAAAACAACGCTGTAAATTCCTGCAGAGAAATCCCCGAGCATATATTTTATGATTATCATGTCAGTGTCCAGAAACAATGTTATCAGAAACCCTGCTGCTCCGAAAAGGAAGCTTTTTCGGATTATTTCTATAGCATTCTGTGTTTTTTTAAACGTGATTTCAAAACCGTTTTTTTGCAGAAACAAAAAACTCAATATGCTCATTGCAAGAAAAGACAGCACAAATGCTGTTCCAATTCCAAAAAAACCCATGTTCAGAAACATTGCAACGAAAACAAGTATTGTCAATAGAATATGTGCCCCTGTAAGAAGCAGGGTTTCCACTGAAAAGTTTTGTTTGGCTCTTAAACAATAAAATGGCAGTATAGAAAATGAAGCCATGAAAAAAGCAATGCTGATTGCCAGAAACAAAACCAGTTCTTTTCCTGAAAAACCGGAAAAAACTATTATTGCTGCTGCCAAAAAAAAAGTCAATGCTGATAAAACAATTTTTGCATTTATGCCCGATGCAAGGAAAAAGTTTCTTTTTTCATAATTTTTGGATATTTCTCTCAGAACAAAAGTACTTACTCCTAAATCCGATGTTGCCAGAAAAACACCGCCTAGAATTAGTGCATAACTGTAGAACCCGAATTCTTCAATGCTTAAAGATCTCGCTATGAAAATTGCAATAAGAAACATTATTGCTTTTGAAAAAATATTGGCGAATAGCAATAGGCCTGTGTTTTTGGCGATTGTTTTTGTGTTGGATTGCATTTTTCTCAGAAATAAGAATGGAGCAGGAATATTAAAGGCTTTTCAGCTGTTTTATATTATGAAATTAGTTATTTTTCATGATTATTTAAGCCAGAAAGGAGGGGGAGAAAAGCTGGTTCTTGAATTAGCAAGAGAACTGAATGCTGACATCATTACCTCAAGGCTCGATGAAAAAATAGTTCGCGAAATGGGTTTTGAAACAAGCAATATTATTGAATTGCCAAGAATAAAACTGTTCGAGCCTATTTCCTCAATGCTTTCTTTTCTTTTTTGTGATTTCAGCAAAAAATACAATTTTTTTATTTTCAGCGGTTCCAATACTCTTTTTGCTTCAAAAAAACACAAACCCAACCTTTACTATTGCCATGATATCCCGCGCGGTATTTTATCTCCTTTAGTAAAAATGAATTTCAAAAATATCAGCAAAATTATTTCGAATTCTTTTTTCACAAAAAAAAATCTGAAACAGTTCAGTGGTTTCGATTCTAAGGTTATTTATCCCCCAATAAATTGTTCTTCGTTCAGTTTTTCAAAAAGCAAAGGCTATTGGTTAAGCGTCAGCAGAATTTACCCAAGAAAAAGAATCGAACTGCAATCAGATGCATTCAGATTGTTGCCTGAAAAAAAACTTATTATTGTAGGAGAAGCCATTGACCAATCCAGTAATTCAGTTTACAAAAAATCTTTGATAAAAAATAAACCATCCAATGTAAGTTTTTTGGATGGTTTAAACAAAAAAGAATTAGTGCATTTTTATTCTGAGTGTGAGGGTTTTATTGCGACAAGCAAGAATGAACCTTTTGGTATGAGTGTTGCTGAGGCTTTGGCCAGCGGGAAGGCTGTTGTTTGTGTTGATGAGGGCGGTTTTAAGGAAACTGTGTCTGATGGAGCTACTGGTTTTCTTGTTAAGGCTGATGCTAATGCTTTGGCGGGTGCGGTTGTAAAGGTTTCCAAAACTCCTGAAAAATACAAAAACGCGTGCATAAAAAGAGCAGAAGAATTCGATTCCGGTTTTTTTATAAAAAAAATCGAAGCTGAAATTAAGCCAATTACAAGAACTTTTAACCGGTTAAAAAATTAAGGTTTAATACAATGAAGCTGTGCTTGAATTAATCCTTTTTTAGCCAAAACATAAACTATAATACTTGCTATTCCGTTTTATTTTAATTATGGATAAAAAAACAGTTATTTTTTTGCTATTAATTCTTTCTTTCATACAGCCAATAATTATTTTTGGTTAAGCAAAAATACCGTTCCTCTTGATGGGGGTGAATCAGTCCACCAGATTTTAACAGCAAAGCATTTTAGAGAAATTACAAACACTGAAACTATTCTTTTAGAGGATTATTCTGCTTCCGATACTGTGCTGATAACCATGCTTTACCCCCCGCTGTTTCATTTGAGTGCCCTGCCGTTTTTCTTTTTTTTCGGAAGCTCTTTTGAAACCACTCTGCTTGTAAATATGGTATATTTTGCAATTCTGCTTTTTTCCTGTTATTTTATTGCCCGTAATTTCTTCGGTCTGACAGCAGGGTTGGCTTCAGCCATGATAATTTCTTTTTTTCCGGGGGTTTTTGTGCTTTCAAGGTATTTTCTGCTTGATTTTCCATTAATCAGCATGACTGCCCTGGCATTTCTTTCACTTATTAAAACTGATTCATTTTCATCCAGAAAAAATTCTATTATCAGCGGGCTGATTGTGGGTGCGGGAATTCTTGTTAAATTGCCGCTTGTGATATTTATAATAGGGCCTTTTTTGGTGTTAGCATTAGAAGGATTAAAAAAACATGAGAATCGCAAAAACATTTTTATTTTTGTTCTTATTGCAGGGGGCATTACGGGTGCATGGGTTCTGACAGCATGGCCGAACCTTTTGGCTGATTTTTTTGGGATTATTAATTTTCAAAGTAATGTAGGAATAGCTGAAACGGATCCCGGAATAAACTCAGTGGAAGCATGGCTTTATTATCCTTTATGGATTATGGCCGAGACCGGCTTGATTTTGCTTATTCCATCTATTTATTCGCTGAAAAAGTTTTTTGGCAAATACAGGCGTGAAGCCATTCTTTTAGCAAGCGGGATTCTGATTCCTTTATTGCTGCTTACTGTTTTTCCGAACAAAGACCCCAGATATATTGCCCCTGTTCTGCCTTTATTAGCGGTTTTTGCATCCTGTTTTTTTGGAATAATTGAAAAAAAACCAATACGCAACCTTGCTTTTGTGCTGTTGTTTTTTGTCGGCATGAGCCAGTTTTTAGTCGTTAGTTATGCTCCGTTTTCAAAATATTCCCCTTTTGAAGGCTATTGTAATGCAGAAAATATAGTGGATTCAGCTGGAATGAGTGCGCCGATTACAGTGAAAATTTTCCCCGAATCATATTATCTCAATTATGCCACTCTGCTTAATATTGCATACCAAAAAAACAGTGAAGTTTATTTTTCCACGTCTGATGGATATTTGCTTTTGACAACCGCCAGCCCTGAGGGTTATACAGAAATAGATTCCTGTCTTGTGCCAAGAAATATGAACTACAAATTATTAAAACCAAATCCAGGAACATCTCATTGAAATGTAAAAGTTCCTGCTTAAAGTTCTATATCTGCTTTTGTAAGAAACCAGCTGTTTACTCCAAGAAGGTTTTTGTCCGCATTTTTTGGGCAGATGCTTGTAACAAGATGCGCTTTTCCAAAAGGAACTCTGAAGAAACCCATTTTGTTTAATTCGCTGATTGTTGTTTGGTCTGAAAAATACCCCGTCATATAAAGCCTTGGTTCTGTTGAGTAATGATTAATCACATTATTTATCATTGCAGTTATCGTGTTTTTTTCCGATGTAACCAAATCAACAATTCCGATTTTTAACCCGGTTTTTTCAGCAACCATATATCCCGCAGGTTCTTTTTTTTTGTAGGCAATAAACAAATCATAATTGCTGTTTGGTTTTTGCGTGAATCTCCAGTTTAAATCTTTGTGATTCCGCTCTAAAACCGTGCTGTGTTTTTTGCTGAACTTGCCCCAAATTTCCTCTATCTCATCTCCAAACTTGTTTGTTGGCATCATAACAATATCTTCTTCTGCTTTTTTTTGGGGTTTGTATAAAACTTTAACATAATTGCTTATCGCCCCTCTGCAGGTGTATTTTAATTTTTCCACTCCTATTTTTTTCATTTTTTTGTCGGGAAACCCATAAAATAGAAAATCTTCTTCTTTTCCAATTCCTTTACAGTAGTCTGAAAGACCGCTGAAAATTCCTTTTCCTCTGCTTTCCTTTTCCACTTTCAAATCCTCTACTTTCAGGGCAATGTATTCCGAGTCTCCAATCCTGATTTTTCTGGTTATTCCTGCGCTATGCGCCAGTATTTTCCCTTCTTTGTTTGCTGCAACAAATATTCTTGTTTTGCTTTGCGGGTTTTTGTATTTCCAGT
>JANLGZ010000021.1 GCA_024653905.1 archaeon | reverse complement strand
AAAAAGAAAGAAGCTAGGCTTATCCCTTTGTAGAAGGGGACCCGAGCAAACTTTGAGTTTGCAGGGCATAGCAAGACTGTGTCTTGCCATGTAACCGTCATACCACACAGCCGAAACTGTGTACGCGGAGAGAGGGATTCGAACCCCCGCATCCGGATGGATACCTGCTGACTTAGCCCGAATACTTAGGCCCCATTGAAATGGGGCTGCCGTATGCTCCCTTCCGAGGAGCAGCTCGGACTCTCAAGGCAGGCGCGTTAGACCACTCCGCCATCTCCGCAACGCCGTCTGCTCCCGGCGGTAGAGTGTGCACCTTCGGTAGCACAGACTATCTCCGTTAACAAACAACTTTAGAAATTGGGGGGAATAAAGGTTAAAAAGCTCACATCAAAGAAATTTGAGCTCTTTTATTGCTTCTACAATGCCTTTAGGGTGCTTAAAGATGCCTGACCCAGAAACAAGGACATCAACCCCTGCATCAACACATAAAGCCCCTGTTTTTGCGTCAATACCCCCATCGACTTCTATTTCGCAATCCAGTTTTTCAGAATCAATTTTCTCTCTTAATGCATGGACTTTTTCAAGATTTTTTTCAACAAAACTTTGACCCCCAAAACCTGCTTCTACTGTCATCACAAGTGCAAGGTCAATTTTATTTAAATAAGGAAAAATTTTTTCAGCAGGAGTTTTGTTATTTACAGCGATTCCTACTTTCATTTCGTGTTTTTCAATTTGTTCAATAAGTTTTAATGGTTCTTTTGTTGTTTCTGTGTGAAAAATAAACATGTTGCTTCCCATTTTCGCAAATTCAGAAACTTGTTTTTCTGGATTCAAAACCATGTGATGGCTTTCAAAAAATATTTTTGTTTTATTTCTCAATTCAGCCAACCATTTTTTGTCAACGCCCTTATTCGGAACGTATTTGTTATCCATTACATCCCATTGGATTCTATCAACTTTAGCTTTCTCTAATTCCGGCAACCATTCTTGCCATTTGGAAAAATCCGCGTTAAGAACTGAAGCTGCTATTTTAACCATAATTAATTAGGGTTCTGAGTGCTTAAAATACTTTCACAATAACTAAAATTTGAAAGGGCTGAAATCAGTGTTGGTATCATACACATCAATTCCTTCTTCTTTTTTCAAAAAACCAACAATTGTATAAGTAATCGGAGTGAACAGAACCTCAACCCCTACTTTGAATATATAATTTGAAATTATTATTGCAATTAGAACTTCATCCGGAAAAACCCCGTAAAATGCAACCATTACAAAAATCGAAGTGTCTATTCCTTCCCCTATTATTGTTGAGCCTATTGTTCTTTTCCAAAGGGCTTTTCCTTTTGACCATATTTTCATTTTTGCAAGAATAAAACTATTAGAAAATTCCCCTGCAAAATATGCAATTAATGAAGCTATCACTATTCTCGGAACAACTCCTAAAATTGAATCATAAGCCCCTTGCAAAGGCCAGTCCGCTGCTGATGGTAGCATTCCAACAATAGCAAACACAACCGACATCACAAGTGCAGCAGCAAAACCAGTCCAGATAACTTTCCTTGCTCTTTTGTATCCATAAACTTCTGTAAGAATATCTCCGAATATATACGCGAGCGGAAATAATATTGTACCGCCATCAAAAACAAAAAAACCTAATTCGAGAATTTTTGTGGATGCAATATTTGAAATCAAAAGCACTGCAACAAAAAAACCAGTTATTACTGCAAAATATTTTGTTTCCTTTTCCATAAAATTCACTTCAAATATTTTTTCTCAGAAAATTTTCCTTCTTTAATATCTTCTCGGATTTCTCTTATTAAGTTTTGCAAAAAATAAACATTGTGGTAGGTTAACCATTTCTGAGAATTTTCCTCTTTGGTTTTGAACAAATGGTGTAAATAAGCTTTTGAAAATCTTTTGCACACAAAGCACTCGCATTTTTTGTCAAGCGGGTTTTTGTCAAATTTGTTTTTTACTGTGCTTATATTATATTCTCCTTTAAGGGTAAATACTTTCCCGTGTCTTGCTGTTCTTGTTGGAAATGCAGAATCAAAACAATCAACTCCCATTGCAATTGCTTTCACAATTTCTTTTGTTGATCCAACTCCCATCAAATATCTTGGCTTTTCTTCAGGAGTAAAAGGAATAGTATAATCTATTATGGTGTTCATTTTTGAAAGAGGTTCGCCAATTGCAAGCCCTCCAAGAGCATAGCCATCAAAATCAAGTGAGGTTATTTGTTCTGCGCTTTTTTCCCTGAGTTTTTTGCTGATTCCCCCCTGCACAATTCCGAATAATTTTTGTTTTTTGTTTTTGTGTGCTTCTTTGCATCTTTGTGCCCACTCGAAAGTTCTTTGTGTAGCTTCTTCAATTCTTTCCAAAGATGCGCCTGCTTTTGGCACATCATCTAAACACATTGCAACATCGCTTCCTAATGTGTTTTGGATTGCAATGCTTTCTTCTGGAGTAAAAAGCATTTTTTTTCCTGTGTAAGGGTTTCTGAACCATACTCCTTTTTCCTCAAGTTTTAAACAGAATTCATCACTTAAAACCTGAAATCCGCCAGAATCAGTAAACAATCCTTTTTCCCAGCCCATAAAATTGTGCAATCCATTGAATTTTTTTATTATTTCCATTCCTGGTTTCATTGAAAGAACAAAAGCATTGCTGATCATGCATTGTGTTCCTGTTGATTCAACTTCTTCATGAGAAAGCATTTTCACCGAGCCTTTTGTGGCTACAGGCATGAAAAATGGTGTTTCTATTGCCTCGTGTTCTGTGAATAGTTGCCCTGTTCTTGCTTTGCCACAAACCGCGTTAATTTTGAATGATTCCATTAATTAAGTATGGGTTTGCAAAGCTTGAAAAACCGTGCTTTTAAACGATTAAATGAGTTTATTAATTTTTTCACAGCCTAATTAATTATGAGTAAAAGTAATCCTCGAGTTAGAGAATTTCCAGCAGCAAGAGCATTGCTTTATGCTGATGGCCTCAAAAAAGAAGATTTTGAAAAAAAATTTATAGCCGTAGTTAATGCTTACAATGATATTGTTCCGGGACACATTCACTTAAAAGAACTCGGAGAAGAAGTAAAAAAATCCATAAAAGAAGAGGGTGGAGTTCCTTTTGAATTTAATACTATTGGGGTTTGTGATGGAATAGCAATGGGGCATGAAGGAATGAAATATTCTTTGCCTTCACGGGAACTTATTGCAGACAGTATTGAAATAATGATTAAAGCACACGGAATTTTTGATGGAATTGTTTTTATCGGAGCATGTGATAAAAATTTACCCGGAATGCTAATGGCTTGTGCAAGATTAAATTTACCTTCAATTTTTATAACTTCGGGTCCAATGGAACCAGGTAAATACAAAGGAAGAAATGTCGGAGTTAAACTTGCATTTGAAGCAAGAGCTTTGAAAGACCAAAACAAAATAAATGACGAAGAATATGAAGAAATTATTTGTTCAGCATGTCCAGGCGCTGGAACCTGTGCAGGATTATACACTGCTAATTCAATGGCGTGTATTACTGAAGCACTTGGATTAAGTTTAAACGGATGTGCAACTGTTCATGCATTAAACAAAGAAAAAAAAGAATATGCAAAAAAAACAGGAAAAAAAATACTTGAATTAATTGAAAAAGGAATAAAAGCAAAAGACATTTTAACAAAAACTGCTTTTGATAATGCGTTTAGATTAGACATGGCGATAGGAGCAAGTACAAATACAATGCTTCATCTTCCGGATATTGCAAAAGAAGCAGGATTTAAATTTGATTTAAAACAAATTAATAAAATAAGTAAAAATACGCCAAACTTAACAAAACTTGATCCAAGCAGTAGCTTTTTCATGATTGATTTACACAAATCAGGAGGAATTCCAGCAGTACTAAACGAACTGAAAAAAGGAAACCTTTTGAAAAATACTCTTTGTGTTGATGGAATGCTTTTTGAAAGAATTAAAAATGCAAAAAATATTAATCCTGAAATAATAAAACATATAGAAACACCTTATTCAAACGAAGGAGGAATAGCAATTTTATTCGGAAACCTTGCAAAAGAAGGGTCGGTAATAAAAACCGCAGGATTACCCAAAGATTTTCCAAAAATTTTTGAAGGAACTGCCAGAGTATTTAATAGTGAAGAAGAAGCAACTGAATTTATTGAAAGCGGAAAAGTGCAAAAAAAAGACGTAATTTTAATCAGATTTGAAGGAAAAATTGGCGGGCCAGGCATGAGAGAAATGCTTTACCCGACAGCATCAATTTCTGCATTAAACCTTGACAAAGACGTTGCATTAATAACAGACGGCAGATTTTCAGGTGCTACAAAGGGATTAAGCATTGGTCATGTTGAACCAGAAGGGGCAGTAGGTGGATTAATCGGAAAAGTCAAAAATGGCGAAAAAATAAAAATTGAT
>JANLGZ010000095.1 GCA_024653905.1 archaeon | reverse complement strand
TGGGAAAGTTTTGGGTCTAAACGTAAGGACTCCTAAAATTTTTGCGGGTTTATTTGATGAACGAAAAGTAACCCCGGGTCTGAAAAGAGAGGGGGTTCAGAGCGCGTATGTTTCTGAGTTTTTTTCGCAAGAGTCAGTAATGGATTTTAGAACATTGCAAAATTTTGGGGAAGTTAGAGCAGTGGAAAAAATCAGAAGTGTTATTGCAGAATTAAATAAAGACCCAAGATTAAATAAAAGATTAAATATTTCTCTTGAAAATATTTTTTATGAACCAAGTACAGAAAGCGTAATAATTTTCGACGCTAATTAAATTAAAGTTGTCTGATTTGGGATTTCTTTTAAATTCATATTAAAGTTATTTGTCTAATTTTAAAATTCGGTCAATTTCTGATTTCATATCAAATCGGGTAGAAGTTCCTGTAATCTGATAATATCCGGTATCGCCTTCTATTTGAGTAAAATAACCGAATATTTTTGATTGGCCACTATCTTCTTTGAATACTTTTAAATTAATTTTAGGATTTAACCCAAGTTCTAATCTTATTTTAGTTTTTAATCTTTCAAAAAGTTCTCTTGCTTTTGGGGTTACAGACAGAACTTCTTTCAATTTTAGGGATTTAAGTATTTGTTTTTTTTCTATTCTACTGAAAAATCTGAATGGTTCTGTTCTCTCTTTCAAAGGATTATAAATTTTCCTTGCTTTAGAAACAGGAGTAAACATTTTTCGCATAATAATCTCTAAGGGTATTTTATTATTTAAAATTACTAGTTGATTAAAATAATCGTGCCTGCGCTGGTTCTTTTTTTAAATTTATATATCTTGTCAATTCCAATTTCACATTTCCGCGGGAAACCAAATGGTGCTGCCTAAAACCCCCGCCGAATGTTTTCGGGATATGCATTAATTCATGGATTATTGTTTCAATCTGGTCTTCCTCAGATTGCTTATCAAAATTCTCGCTTATAAGTTCTATTACATAAAAACTTTTTTTGTGGCCCATGCCCAGCATCATGACCTTTCCTATGCAATGGATTCTTGCAATGGTTCTCTTTGTTTTAGAGCCCCAGCTTTTCACAACCCCAAGCTTTTCATGAATAACATAATTGTATCCAAGAGTTTTTGCAATTTCTTTTGACTTTAAAGTCCAGGCTTCATCATACTCATATTTCATAAATTAGAAACAACCTTTGCCTATAAATTCTTTGCCCAAACCATTTTTTTGCCGAGTTCCTTTTCCAGCAAAGGCACTAATTCCTTTACTTCTTTTTTGAGAAATTCCCATTCAAAAACTTCCTTTCTTTTTACTGCGGAATTCCAGACTAAAATATCAATGTCTATTGTTCTTGGTCCTGCTTTAATGCCTGCTTTTTTCACGCGTTTTAAATCGTTTTTTTCAATCTCTTTTAATCTTTTTTCGGTTTCAGCAAAACTCATTTTGGTTTGTATTAACATAGCGCTGTTAAGAAAATCAGCCTGGTCCCTGAAAACCAGTGGTTTTGTAAAAATAGGCTCAGTTTCCATCAGTACTTCAAATTCTTTTTTAAGAATTATTTTTGCCTTAGCCATATTTGTTTTCGGTCTGATGTTTGAGCCAAGGGAAATTATTGCTGTGTTCATAATCATTCACTTTATAAGCGAGAGGAATTCCTTTCGCGTGTCCGGATTTTTTAAAAAAGTGCCGCGCATTGCAGAACTGATTGTTTTAGAGTTAACTTTTTCAACTCCTCTCATTACCATACAGGTGTGAATTCCCTCGGCAATAACAGCCACTCCTTTTGGCTGCAGAACCTCCATTATGGCATCTGCGATTTCAGAGCACATTCTTTCCTGCACCTGTAATCTTCTTGAAAAAACTTCAACAATTCTCGGCAGTTTTGAAAGTCCAATTATTTTTTTATCAGGAATATACCCAACATGGATTTTTCCAAAAAAAGGCAATAAATGGTGTTCACAGGTTGAGAAATAATCAATGTCTTTTACAATGACCATGTTGCTTTCTTCAGCCTCAAACAGGGCATCATTAACCACCTCAGTTATGTTCTGATTATAACCTGAGGTTAAATATTCCCAGGCTTTTACCGCACGGTTAGGGGTTTTCTGTAGGCCTTCTCTATCAGGGTCTTCTCCAAGACACTTGAGCTGTTCTCTAACAGATTCTTCTTTCATTTTCAAAAACCCCTTATACAAAAAAAACAAGAAACCTTATTTTAAACGTTCCACAAAAGTGTTAATTATGGCTGAACTGGAAAAAAAACAGCAAAAACAGAGAATGCAAAAAACAATTTCGATCTTAAAAAAACTTTACCCAAGTGACGGCACTGCATTGAAATTCGATTCTGTTTTTCAGTTAACAATAGCAGTAATCCTTTCTGCGCAATGCACTGATGTTCGTGTGAATATGGTTACAAAGGAATTGTTCAAAAAACACAAAACACCTGAAGATTTTGTGAAAATTCCTCAAACTGATTTGGAAAAAATTATTTATAGCACTGGTTTTTATCACGCAAAAGCAAAAAACATCAAAGGCATGGCAAAAATTGTTCACGAAAAATATAAAAACAAGGTTCCTAAAACAATGAATGAACTTTTGGAACTTCCAGGGGTTGCAAGGAAAACCGCGAATATTGTTCTTAGTGAAGGCTATGGAATTATTGACGGAATAGCGGTTGATACTCATGTGAGAAGGCTTTCAAACAGATTAGGCTTTACTGCTTTTCAGAATCCTGAAATAATTGAACGCGATTTAATGGGTTTAGTTCCAAAAAGCGAGTGGTGGAATATTTCCAACATGCTGATTTGGCACGGGAGAAAAGTCTGTGCTTCAAGAAAACCAAAATGTGCCGATTGTAAGCTCAATAAACTCTGTCCAAGTGCGTTTGTGTTTTGACGTGTTTTTATTTTGATGATTGTTTTTGTATCTTGCATTGCAATTACAATATGCTTAAATATACTAGAATTTAATCATCTGTTGTATGGTCACTAAAAAACAGCCGGAAAGACCGAATTTTAGCAATATTCCTCTTGCTCCATTTACGTTAAAGGGACCTGTTACAGATTACCGTCAGCCGCTTGTAGTCACTAAGGCAGTGGAACGCCTGAGAAGGGTTGGGAGTTTGATGCTTCGAAGGGAACTTATGGAAGAAGCACACATGCATAAGGAAAGAAGCAGATATGCAGATGAACTCCTTGAGCAGGCTGAAACTAAACTTGCTATGGCTCTTGCAAAAGGAAAACTTACTCCAGAGGAGATAAAAAAAATTATGGATGTGATTAGGTCTGAACTTTTTGCGGTTGATGCTGAGGTAGGTGCTAAAATTACTCGGCAGGACTCACTTGTGCAAAAGCGTGCAGAACTTCTTGGACCGCGTACCAGTAAGATGGTAGCACTTGCATTGAACGATTCTTTCTTCAGCGGACTTTATAGGCATGATATTTTTTCGGAAAAGATGTTGCGTAAATTTGGAGATGTAAAAAATTATCCTGTGCAGACAATTGCCATGGTGGATGTTGATAACCTGAAAAGGTTCAATCAGAGATTCAATCACCTTAGGGGCGGTTCTGTGCTTTTAGGGGCGTATGCTGCTGCAGCTGAGGAAATATGTAAAAAGTATGGCGGGGATGTTGTGCTTAGTGAATCTGTTGGTGTTGAAGGTGTAAAGAAGTTACTTTCTGAAGAGGAATATAGGAAAAGATTAGCTGAACAGGGTTCGCCGATTGCAGCAAGATATGGTTCTGATGAATTCACTTTTCATTTCAATCTTCCATCTAAACAAGTTTATGCAATTATGCAGGAATTTATGGGGTTAACAAGCAAACACCTGTTTACGGGACCGCTTGCAGATGTAATCAAAAAGAGCAGGTCACAAAAGTTTTTTGGTAAGCAGTATCGGGGAACCGCTACAGGGGCGGTAGTTCAGGTTGACTTTGATTTTCATACAGCCAATGGTCACAAGCCGGACATGATAAGGAAGGTATTAATGAATCGAGTGAGTGGAGCGATGCTTGATTTAAAGGATCAAAAAAAACGAGGCATGCTTGTTGAGGTTAAGGATGACTTAACGCTTGAACAAATAAAGCGCCATAGAGGTGTTTTGGGGACTATAAAACACTGGCTTTCATTTAGATAAATTCTCTTGTTTTCATTTAGATAAATTCTCTTTTTTTACTAATCGCAACCTTTAAAAATATTAACGATTGTTAATTATCTTATGGATAAACAAGAAACTCAACATGAAAAGGTAAATGAGAATAGTGAAGAGCAAATAACTTCAGACATGAATATTGGAGAAGTGGTTGCCAGATTCCCAGAAACAGCTGAGATAATGATGGGTTATGGTTTGCATTGTATAGGTTGTCATGTGAATCCTTATGAAAGTATTCAGGATGGGGCAAGTGCTCATGGAATGAAACAAGAAACAATTGATGGGATGGTTAAGGAAATGAACGAATCAGTAGCTGGTATTGAAGAAAAAGACATTACTCTTAGTGAATCCGCTGCCACAAAATTCATGGAATTAATGGAAAAGGAAAACAAGAAAGGCTGGGGTTTGAAGTTTACTGTTGAACCTGGAGGATGTTCTGGTTATTCTTATGTAATGGACTTTGCGGAAAAGCCTGAGGCCGATGAGAAGGTTGTTGAGGAAAAAGGCCTGATGGTTTTTATTGAGAAAAATATTTTCCCGCAGGTTAAAGGAGTTAGGATTGATTATGCTGACGGTCTGCAGGGAGCGGGTTTTAAAATTTCAAATCCAAATGCCGCAGACACGTGCGGCTGCGGAAAATCATTCCACTAACTGCTACATAATTTAGTGTTTTTATGCCTATTGAACTAAATTCAAAATCTGAACCGCAGAAATTGCAGAATCCTTTTGCACAAGTAAAAGCTCTTGTGAGGGAAAACCTGAAAGCTGTGAAAAAAATAATTGCTGTTCATTCCGGAAAAGGCGGGGTTGGTAAAACAACTTTTTGCGTAAACCTCGCGGCTTCTTTTGCAAAACAAAATTTTAGTGTTGGTTTGATTGATGCGGATGTTGACTGCCCTTCAGTAAACAAAATGCTTGGAAAAAATGAACGTGTTCTAACCAATGAAAAACAAATGCTTCAACCACTAGAAGCTCACGGAATAAAATTTCTTTCTGTTGGTAACATGGTTGATTCAGAAAATTCTGCTCAAATCATGCGCGGTCCGATAATGTTCAAGCTTATTTCAGAAATGCTTTACAAAACCAACTGGGGTTCCCTAGATTATTTGATTATTGATTTGCCTCCTGGAACTGGCGACAATCCTCTTACCGTAATGCAGATTGCTTCACTTGATGGTTTGATTATTGTTACTCAGCCTATGGAAGTTGCTTTGGTTGATGCAAAAAAATCAGCAGATATGGCAAAAAGATTGGAAGTTCCAGTTATTGGAATTGTCGAGAATATGTCCGGGGAAATCTTTGGAGAAGGCACTGTAAAAAAAATTGGGTCTGAAATAAAATTTTTGGGAAGCATTCCTTTGCAAAAAAACATAAGAGAATTTTCAGATAAAGGAGTTCCTGTTGTTTTGGAGGACGAAAAATTATTTTCAATATTTGAGGGAATAATAAAAGGAATTGCCCCTTAAATGACTTTAAAAGCCTTACTTTGGATATTGGTTTAGTGGTGTTATGAAGCAGAAAATGAAAATTGTTAAAGTAACAAGGGAAACTCCTGACACAAATACGCTTAGTTTTCAGGGTGCTGAAAAAATGGATTTCAAACCAGGTCAGTTTCTGATGATTGAGTTTTTGAGAAAAGAAAAAATACCAAAAAGAGCTTACTCAATTTCTTCTTCTCCTACAAGAAATGAAAATGTTGAAATAACTGTTAAAGAAATGCCTGGTGGTTGGGTTTCAAAATTATTGAACGAGTGCAATAAAGAGGAAGAATTTTTGATTGACGGCCCTTATGGGCATTTTATTTTTGATGAAAAAGAAATGAAAGAAATTGTGATGATTGGTGCCGGTTCCGGAGTTGCACCTTATCGAGGGTTCTGTCATTATATTATTGACAAAAAAATTCCCATAAAAGCAACTTTTGTTTACAGTAGTAAAACAGAAGAAGATGTTATTTTTTTAAATCAGTTGCGTAAATTTGAAAAACAAATTCCTAATTTGGACTTAATTCTTACATTAACTCGTGAGGAAAAAAAAGGTTTCCATAATGGACGAATTGATGATGTAATGATTAAGGAAATTATTTCAAAATATAATGACCCTTATTTTTTCTTATGCGGTCCGCCAAAAATGGTTCAAAGTGTAAAGGAACTAATCCTTGCTAATGGCATTGATAAGGATAAAGTAAAACAGGAAATTTACGGTTAGTATTATTATAAGTAGTATAAGAATTGATTTTGGCTAACGAAACAAATATTAACTATTTTCAACTTTCTTTAGTTTGATTTTAATGGATAATAATGAATCAAAAAGGATTATTGAAGCAGCTTTGTTTACGTCTCCGGGTTCTGTGAGTATGCGGGATTTGGCTAAGATTACAAATTCTAATGTTGCGGAAGTTCGTGTTCTTGTTAATGAACTGACTCATGATTATGAAGCCAAGAATACTTCTTTAGAAATTAGAAATGATGCTGAAGGAGCACGAATGGCAATAAAAGAAGAGTATGAAGAACATGTAAGTCACATGGCTGCTTCTCCTGAATTGCATAAGGGAATAATGAAAACTCTTGCATACATTGCATATAAACAACCAGTAAAACAAGCTGAAGTAATTAATTACAGAAATTCAAAAGCTTATGAGCACATAAAACTTTTGAAAGAAAAAGGATTCATAAAAAAAGAAAAGAAAGGAATCACTTATATTATAAGCACTACTTCAAAATTCAAAGAATATTTTGGGAAAGATTCCAAGAGTTCCGGTTCTGGAACAAAAATAGAAATTCCAAATATTGAAGAAGCTGAAGAAGACAATGATGAAGAAAATTAAAATCTTAATGAGTAAATTAAAATTTTAATGAGTAAATTAAAATTTTAATGCGTAAATTAACTATTCATAATATTTTTATTAGAAGTTTTCTTTGTTAATCTGATTTCAAGTACTCCATTGTTAAAAATTGTTTTCAAACTGTCCTCATTTACTTTTGATGGAAAAATAACTTTTTTCAAAAACTTTTTTGACTTATGACTGGAAATAATCAAAGCATAATCTAAAACTTTTATGTCAATGCTTTTAATCGGAATTGTGTTTGTTTCAATGACAATCAAAAATTCTTTCGGAAATTCTATTAAGTCAACTAAAGGAACCTCGTTTTTTATTTCAGATTTTCTTTCTTTCAGTAAACCATATTCGTTAATCTGCAGGCTTCCTTTATCATCCAGAGAAACAGTAAATCCTAATTGCACTGGTTTTGAAAAATCAAGTTCATCTTCTTTAAACGTTTCAAGAAGTTCCTCAAACAATTCTTCCATTGTTTCAAAGTCTATTTCTTGATCCTCTATGTTTCTTCTTTTCCATTGAACCATAATCCCATCACACTAATTTTGTTTGAAACTTTTCAGCTTCTAAATTTTTAATTGTCTGCCAACTTTTCCTAGCAAAAGTTGGGAACCTATTATGTTCAAACAAATAATTCTTTAAAAACTTAATTGTTAGAGCATCTCCTGGATACCCTGAACCTACTTCACCAAACTTCGCGGATAGCTTTTTAATTGCATCATCTCTTTCTACTTTTGCCAAAATTGATGCAGCAGAAACAATAGGGTAATTAGAATCTGCTTTGTGTTCAGAAATAATTTTCACTGGAAAAGTAATATATTTTTTAATTCGCTTCCCAAACTCTTCCATTACAGTATCAGGAGAATCAACATACACTACAGCGGGCTTTGTTTTAAGCTTGTTTAAGAGTTTAGCTGCATGCATTGCTTCTATTTCATTAAGGCTTTTCCTTAACATCAATTCATCAATTTCTTCTGGTTCAGCATGAGAAGTATGGTATTCTTTCACAATCTTCTTTATTTCTCCAAATTGTCTTTCTCTTTCCTTTGGAGAAAGTTCCTTTGAATCTTTAACCCCTAATTCAATTAGTTTTTCTTCATCTTTTTTTTCAATAAGTGTTACAGCCATTACTAATGGACCTAAACATGGTCCTCTTCCTGCTTCATCAATTCCAGCTATTAGCATTTGAAATAGAAAAAGAATGTTGTTATTAAAAACAGAATTAATTTTAATTGGTTTTATTTCAACTGAATCATCAATCTGCTTGCCCTTTCAACTTCTTTGTCACAGGAATTGCAGGTTGAAATGATATCTAAAACAAATCTCTTATTGTTGC
>JANLGZ010000020.1 GCA_024653905.1 archaeon | reverse complement strand
ACTTTGCCTTATTTGAACTGGTTAAGTTGCATAAATATAACCCTGCAAATTCATTGATAAGAACAATATGGGAAACAAACCAATTGTTGGGAGCAATAGAAGAAAATCCAGAAGAAGCTAAAGAAATATACTCTCAGATAAGAAAAGAAATTATTGAAGGTGATGAAAAAGTTCAGAAGAAAGAAATCACTCCCGCAGAATTATCTCTTCAAGACCACGACTATGTAAATAAGGTTCAGGCATTCAGAAGAAAGTACAAAGTAAAACTGGAAAAAACAGATGAAATTCATAAAAGAGTCCACAATTATCTTAGCAATTCAAAAGTTCACCCTGCACAAATTGATGGGCTCAATCTTGACGATAGTTTTCACTTTGAATCAGAAGCACAACTTGCCGAACTTATGATAGGATTCACTTACGGCATGTTGAGAAAGTTCCACAATTTATTTGCAGACTATTTGAACGAAGATGAACTTTTAGAGCTACAAGCAATAAGAAAACAAATCGAAGAGGAATGCCCTGACGGTATTCTTACAATTTGCTATTAGAAGTTTAGTTTTTTAAATGTGGCATTCTTTGTCGGCTCTTTTTTTCCAAGAACAAAGAGTGTTCCAAATAAAGAACAATAATAGTGAAAACCACTCCGCCAATAAATAAAATTATTGCCCCAGAATTGTTTCCTTCTCCAAATACATAAGCGGATGCCAAAATAGTGGCCACAGGTAGCGAAATCCTTGAAATCTCAATAACAGAAACCATATTAAATTAGGGGTAAATTCTGTTTAAAGAAGTTTTTATTCCATCCCAACACCGTTCTATATTGCACTCCCTTCAACACCAACAAATATATTCTTTGTTTACGTTGAATTTCTAATGGATTATAAACAGGTTATTGTTATCAGGGCAGATCTTGGAATGGGAAAAGGAAAGATTGCCGCCCAATCGAGCCATGCATCGCTTGAAGCATATGAAAAAACGCTTCTCAAAGACCCGAAAGCGATTGAACAATGGAAAGCCCAGGGTCAGGCAAAAATCGTGCTTAAAGTTAATTCAAAAAAAGAACTGCTTGAATTGTTTCAGGAAATGAAAAACTTATTCCCATGCTCATTAATCAAGGATGCAGGAAGAACACAGATAGAACCGGGAGAACCAACAGCAGTTGGAATAGGACCAGCTCCAGAAAGCGAAATCAATAAGTTCACAAAGGAACTAAAATTGCTCTAATGATTAAACCAAAAACAACCTTTTTACTGGCAATAGGAATATTGTCATTATTTGCAAGCATAGTGCTTTTGATAATGTTTGGTAATTTTCAGCAGATATTTCTAATAAAAGGAGCTCTATCAACATCAAATCCGCTTGGAATTATGGCAATTTTTGCAATAACAATTATCGGGGGAATTTATTTTTTAAAAGCAGCAGGGAGTATAATCACGGGGGTTGTGAAATGAAAAAAGGTTTTTTGCAGATAGTGAAAAAGGTTGTTGACGAAGCGGATATACTGCTGGAAATAATAGACGCAAGATTCCCGACTAAAAGCAGGAATGCAGATCTTGAAAGAATAATAAAATTAAGCGGGAAAAAATTACTTTTGGTTTTGAATAAAGCCGATCTTGTTTCTATAGAAAACGTGAAAAAACAAAAAGAACTAATCGGAGTAAAAAGCGTTTTTGTTTCTGCAAAAAAGAAACAAGGAACAATAAAACTAAGAGAAGCAATTGGAAAACTTTCTGACAAAAATGAAGTAAAAGTAGGAGTTGTTGGTTATCCTAACACTGGAAAATCTAGCATAATTAATATGCTTAAAGGGAAAAAGAGTTCAAGAGTTGCAGCAATTGCAGGTTTTACAAAAGGAATGCAATATGTGCGAATCAGCACAAAATTAATACTTATTGATAGCCCAGGGATTATTCCACTAGAAGAACAAGATGAAATTCTAATGGTAATGCTTTCAGCAAAAAATATTCAAAGCCTTGAAGATTTGGAAGGCACAGGAATAGAAGTTGCAGGTGAATTGCTGAAAAGCATCCCTGAAAAATTGAAAAATTTTTACGGGGTTGAAGCGCAAAACGGGGAAGAATTTCTGGAAAAACTGGCATTAAAACGCAAAAAACTCTTAAAAGGCGGTTCCCCAAACATTACTGAAGCTGCAAGACTGCTAATAACTGATTTTCAAAGGGGAAAAATAGTTTTATAAGAAAAAACAACATACTACAAGCATGCTTCCAGAACAAAGAAAAAAAGCACTAACAATATTCCTGTTTATTTACTTTATATTTGCAATAATTATACTTTACCTCTTCCTTTTTGTTGGAGGAATAGAGATTCAGGAAGAGTTTAATGAAATTGAAGGGGAAAAGGAAGTTTATCTGGTTAATACAACAGACAGAGTAATTCATGATGTTTCAATAAAATACAGAGAAGGAACTCTGGATATTGATTTAAACAAAATCAAATTTTTAGCGCCAAAAGAAAAAATACTTTTGAACCTAAATAGATTAAATCAGAATCAGGTTACTCTGATTGTTACTGCACCTTACCATGTGACTATTGAAAAATTAATTGCTATAAGGACCCAAGGAGAAACAACAATAAAAGCAAACTTTCCGGAAACAATATTATTTGGAAAAACATTCAGTTTTTCGCTTGATATATGCAACAAATCAAAAAAAGAACAGCAGTTTATAATTGAAGAAGAACATGAAAACGGTTTTTTTTCAGAACCGTCTCAGAAAGATATTCTGAGTGTAGGCCCTGATAAATGTGAAAAAACACAATACTCCTTATTACCTACACAGAAAGGCGAAACCACAATCTATTTTAATGTGAGTTCCTCAAATACTAACGAAAGATTATTACAACCAATAATGGTGGAATAAAAATGGCAAAACAAGAAACAAGCATTATAGAAATCATCGAAAAAATGGTAAGAGAAGGTGAAAGCGAAGGAAAAATAATTACCACGCTTAAAGATTTGGGCGTTGAACCTGACAAAGCAAAACGACTTTTACTTTTAGGACAAGCAGATACTTTTGCACTTTTAAAAGGAGAAATAAAAAAAATTGTACAAAAAGAAATGGAACAAGAAAAACCAACTCTAAAAAAATTCATTCAGGAAGAAGCAATGAGCACTGCAACTGATTCACGACAACAATTAACAAAAGCGGTTATAAATGATTTAAAAGAATATGAAAAAGACATTACTGGACAGAGCAAAACATTCCAGGACCAGATTGGAGAAAACATCAACAAAGTTAATGAATTGAATGATCGTGTTAAAAATAAACTAAATGAACTTGGAGAAGCAGTAAGGCAGGTTCAGATAGACATGGATGAAGTAAGATTAAAGGGAATAGGCGGAAGAAACAAACTCATAGGGAATTCATTACTCGCACTCGGAATATTATTCGGCATAGGAGACGCATTTTTATTCTTTACAAGCTTTGGAAACCCTTTAGCAATTGACACCGTAATTGTAATGACAATAATGGCACTAATAGCGGTTACAATGCTTTTTGTTGCAACTGTAATTTGAAGATATTACTTTTTTATAGGAAAAAATCCATAACCCAAACTCTTATACTCCCTCAAAAAAAAGTTTCCCATGAAAACCGCAGACTTTTTTTGTTCTGAAATATAGTGAAATGACACAAACAGTGGTTTAGCAAACAATACTTTTTTTGCAACACGCATAAAAAAATTAGGTTTTTTAACTATAAAAATGAGGACTATTGATTTAATCTTTCGTATTCTTTCAAAGCACTGATTGCGGTTTCAAGATTGATTTTCTTTCTTATACCTTTTTCTTTCTCATACAGTCTTTCAAGCTGATTAATGACTAATTCAAGTTCAAGCATAATAGAACTAACTCTAGGAGTGTTTTTAAAACCTAAGTTAGGATTTAAGCAGGCTTTGCTTTCCGATAAAAACATCAAAAACCACCCCAACTTTTTGGACTTTGGAAAATGAAATAGAATAATGCTTTGCTTTATTGAAGTGCTTTGGATCAATGAAAAACCAACCCTTATTAGGATATTTCCAGGCAACAAAAACCTCTGCATTAGAAAGCTCTTTCCATTTTAGAAGCTCTTCCATTTGCTCAAAATTAATATTCAAATAATCAGAACGCCAAGCTTTAGCTTCAATTACAATCTTTCTGGTTTTGCTTAATACTATAAGATCAGGCATTGGAAGAGCATTCTTTCCGGAACCGGCAGTTCGGGCAACAGCAAAACCTTCCTTCCAAAACATGCGGATTAATTCACGCTCTGCATTCGCACCCTTGTTGTAATGAGCCATTCTAACTAAAGGAAACCTGCATTTAAATACTAAACTGAACCCAAAAACGGGTTAAATCGGAAAATAAGCCATTTTAGACCTGAAAAAGCAACATTAATATAGATTTCCTTGGCGTTTTATATATAGAGTTCCTAAGGGAACTAATTACACTTAACCAAGAATTAGGGTTTGTGTTTTTACAGTTGAAAAAATTATTGAGTTATTAGTGATTAATCAACTTGAAACAATTGAAAAATATTGAACTGGATTTGGAAGTTATTCCGAATTCTAAAGAATTCGGCATTAGCCTGAACCAATGGACAAAAGCCTTGCGAGTCAAGGTGAAAGGAAAAGCATTGAAAGGAACAGCTAATAAAGAGCTGATTCAAGAACTTGAAAAATTGTTTCAAACCAAAATAGAAATCAAAAGCGGAGAAAAAAGCAGAAAGAAAAAAATTCTCCTCAAAGAAATAACTCAAGAACAACTCCAAAACACACTCAAACTCTGATTCTCAAGTGCAACAAAGGAGATGATTAAATGGCAAAAACATACGTAAACACAGTCAAATACGTTATCAAACTAAAATTTGAAATTGACGGCATAGTTGACAAACCAGATATAATTGGTGCAATTTTTGGACAAAGCGAAGGTCTGCTCGGAGATGAAATGGATCTTAAAGAACTTCAAAAAAATGGAAAACTTGGACGAATAGAAATTGACCATAAAACCGCAATGGGAAGAACCAAAGGAGAAGTATTAGTTCCTTCCTCAATGGACATGGCAGAAACAAGTTTACTTGCAGCAGGAATTGAAAGTGTGGATAAGGTTGGCCCAAGCGAAGCCAAATTTGAAATAATCAGCATGGAAGACACAAGAACAAATAAAAGAGACGAAATCAAAACCAGAGCACAGGAACTTTTGAAAAAAATGATGGATCAATCAAAACCTGATACCCAAATGCTTGGCGACGAATTAAGAGAAAAAGTAAGAGCAGCAGATATATCTGATTATGGTCCAGACAAATTACCCGCAGGTCCAGATATTGACATAAGCAAAGAAATTATAGTTGTTGAAGGAAGAGCAGATGTTATCAACATGCTCAGAAATCAGATAAAAAATGTAATCGGAATGAATGGTTCTAATATTCCTCCAACCATAGTTGAACTAAGCAAAACCAAAGAAATAACTTTATTCGTGGATGGAGACAGAGGTGGAATTTTAAATGCAAGAAAACTTGTGCAGATTGCAAAAGTAGCTTTCATCGCAAAAGCACCTGATGGAAAAGAAGTTGAGGAATTAACCAGAAAAGAAATTCTTCAATCATTAAAAAGAAAATTAGAAACAAGCGAAGAACTCGGAGAAAAAAGACCTCAAAGAAATAATTATTCACAAGAAAATAGTGCTCCGAGAGAAAATAATTATCCGAGAGAACAAAATTACCAAAGGGAAAATAACCGCCCGAGAGAAAATAACTATCCAAGAGAAAATAACTATTCGAGAGAAAATAATTATCCAAGAGAAAATAGTTTCCCAAGAGTTTCAAGAGATAACCCTCCAAGAGGCCCTCCAATGCACGGAGACAGAAGACCTATAATCGGAGAACAAAGACCTATGGACAGAGGGCCTCCTAGAAACAACTGGAACAGGAATGACAGACCTGAAAGGCCACCTATGAGAAGACCAATGGGACCTCTTAGAGAAGCAGTAGAAGCAAGAAGACCAAGGTTTATTTCTGTTTTAACCAAAGAAGAAACAGAAACATTCAAACCGATTCTTGATGGATTAAAAGGTTCAATGAAAGCAAAACTTCTTGATGAAAAAAATACAGTGGTTAAAGAAGTTAAAGTTAAAGACCTTGTAACAGAACTTGGAAAAACCAAGAAAAAAATAAATGCAATAATTTTTGACGGAGTAATAACCAAAAGACTTATGACTGCGGCAGAAAAAGCAGAAACCAAATTTGTTATCGGTGCAAAAAAAGGTAAAATAGAAAGCAGTGATAAAGTAAGGGCAACAGCATTATAGTTGTTGTCTGAATTTTCTTTTTTTTAAAAATAGAAATTAGTTCTTTCTTTTTTGGAAATTTCTTTTTGGAACATCAGTAACTTCTCTGATTGTTTCATCAATAGGAAGAACAAGTTCCCCGCTTCTGTAAAGAATTAAACCAACAAACAACAAAGCTAGCCAAATTAAAACTGAAGCTATTGGACCCAATAAAGAACCCCAAAATTGCCTCATGCTTAAACCATCC
>JANLGZ010000093.1 GCA_024653905.1 archaeon | reverse complement strand
AATAGATATTTTTCTTAATAAATTATTTTAGTCATTAATGATTAAAATGATTAATTTAGTCATTGAAATTTATTGCCGTCTTACGGTTCTGTTTTACAATAAAGGGGTTAGAGCAGGAGGAGTTCCCTTTTCTTCTCCCCTGCCCCATTGTGATTCCTTGCCAGAGTGTTCTTTCTTACCTTGAGGTAAGTGTAATGCCTAACTGTTTCCTGTGTTTTTTGAGGAATTTTTGTTTACTGTATTTCTTTTTATTGTAGTTTGTGTTTTATTGTTGGTATGGATTTTTCCGGTTTTTTTGTTTTTGTTCTGATAGGTTCGGTTACCGGTTTTTTGAGCGGTTTGTTTGGCATTGGCGGGGGCTCTGTGAGGATTCCGCTTCTGGTTTTTGCGGGTGTGCCTTTGATTAATGCTTTTGGGATTAACATGTTTGCAATTCCATTTTCATCGGTTGCGGGGGCTTATGTGCAGAGGAAAAACATTGATTGGGTTGCCTTAAATCCTTTTGCGCTTGGAGGTTTGATTGGCATAGTCATTGCAACAATCGCTGTTGGGTTTGCTCCGGATTCTTTTCTTGCAGTAGTGTTCTTTTTATCCGCCATTCTCACAATAGCGGGTTTGTACTTGGACAAAATTTCCCCCGCATTTTATGATACTTTGAAGCCCACTAAACACAATCTTTTTTTTGGAGCTTTTTTTGCCAACATTTTGATTGGACTTAGGGGCGGAAGTGGCGGCACCGCTTTTCCGCCGATTCTGTGTGCACTGCATGTCAGGATGCATAATGCGGTTGCAACTTCTCTGGCAGCTAGTTTTCTGACTTCTGTTGCAGCGCTTCTCATTTATCTTTACAGGGGAGATATACTGGTTGCTTCGGCAGTCATTGTTGCTTTTACTGGTGCTGTGGGGTCTTTTTTTGGCGGAAAAATTTCAATACATGCGGAATCAAAATTTCTGAAAGCAGGTCTTGCAACCATGGTTTTTCTGCTTGCACTCTATGTTCTTTATGTTGGATTTGCCTGAACATACTTATAAATTTCAGTATATTTGGGGTTATTGCTTAACATAAGACTTTAACCCCTCTCTAAAAATTATAAACAAATTCTAAAAGTGACTACCTTCAAATTCATCTTAGAATATATTAGTTGGTGTTGAAGGGAGGCGGAATTAGAATGGTGTTGATGGATTAAGTTATGAGGTCTGTTTGTAGAACTGTGTAATTTCACAAGCCTTTCGACTTTACTTGAATCTTTTGAACCATTTTTCGTAATCTTTGTGGTTTTTAAAGCACCTTATAATGTAAAGTGTTTTCTCTTCAAAATTATAAACAAGTCTGGCTTGTTTTGTTACTTCTTCAACAAAATAGGGTATCCCGTGCTTTAAGTGTCTTTTGGAGGGGTTCTCGGATATTTTTTCGACATGCTTTATGAATTGTTGGTTCAGGGAATAATCCATTTTTTCTAAGTCACTGAACGCGTTCTCAGTGTATGAGATTTTCATTTAATCACAGGCTAAACTTTTTTTTCACTTCCTCATGTGTAAAAGTTTTTGTTTTGCCTGAGCGAATTTTCCCCATTTCAGCCTCAATTCCCTTATTTACAAGAATCACTTCTTCCATTTCCTTTTCAAAAGCCCTTGCTTTTCTCTTCAAGTCCAAATACTCCTTTTTGGGAATAGTAATAGTATCACTCATACTAATCATTATGCATCACCACCAATAAAAATATTGTTTCCTGCTTTAAAAACACTTTTAGGGTTCATTGCCGGTGCGGGCTAATTCCAATGCCTAATTAATTGCTCTGTTTTTTTCTATATATTACATCGTGGTGCTGGAAATCCTCAAATCTATTCAAATCAGTTTTTTTAATGTGTTTGAATGTTAGAACAAAATGAGAATCAAGATGAACACGTTTAAATTCTTTCATTTCGTTTGAGAGGTTTTTGTAGTGTTCTATATTCTCATTTGAGCATATTTCTTCAATTTTTTTCATGAGAATTTCGTATCTTTTATTGTCTTTTTTCAGAAGCTTTTTGAGGATTTTTTGGAGCTTTTCACTTAATTCGAATTCATGCATGCTCCAATTCCTTCTTCAAATCCTCGACACTTGAAAATTTTTTGAAGTTTCCTTTCTCAATTCTTTCAAGTTCTTGTTTATATTCTGGCCTTAATTCAGGCTCTAGAAGATTCTCCAAAGTTTTTATTTTTCTCTTCAGCTCCAAATACTCCTTTTTAGGAATTGTTACGCTTTCACTCATACTAATCATTGTGTATCACCTTCAATAAAAAACTTGCTTTCCCGCATTTAAATAGGCTTTCAAGGGGTTCATTGCCGGTGTGAAAGTTCAGCAATTTTTCTAAATCCCTCTCCATTCAGCAGGTTCTGAGAATATATTTGTTGTTCTTGAAGGGAGATGGAAATAGAATAGCCTTATTTTTTCCTTGGTGTGTTTGATGAAATAATGTTTCATTCCAGAAAAGGATTAAAAGTCGTTAGTACCTTTCCAATGCAAGTCCAGGTTAATGCTTTTTTAAGAAAAAATAATATTTTATTTTTTTACTTCAGTTCCCAGTAAATGCGCCTGTTTTCTGCGCCTTTGTTTTTGAAATTCGTGATTTTCATTTTTCCTATTTCTTTTGTATTGGCAACGTGTGTGCCCCCGTCTGCCTGTACATCAAAATCTCCAATGCTTACAATTCTAAGTATTGGAATGTCTTTTGGCAGAACGTCCTTGAGCCTGAATAGTTCAGGTCTCTGCAAAGCCTTTTCTCTTTTCTCATAAGAAACCGAAATACCTAACCCCTGTTCAATGACTGCGTTGCTTTTTTCCTCAAACGTTTTCAAAAGTTCCTTGTCAAATTCAGGTACATTAAAATCCATTCTTGATTCTTTCAAACCCAATTGATTGCCGGTAATCAAAGCACCTATTTCTTTGTTGATTACCCCCGCGAGTATGTGTGCTGATGTGTGCATTTGCATGTATTTGTTTCTTTGTTCCCAGTCGATAATGCATTTGACTTTTTCATTTTTTGCAATCGGGTTTTCAGATTCTGTTTGGTGATAAATATCATCGTTGGACTGTTTTGCAAAAATAATTTTTATTTCCCTGTTATTTTCTGTCACAAGCTTTCCTGTGTCTGAAGGCTGGCCTCCGCTTTGGGGGTAAAAAATTGTTTGGTCAAGGCTGATGAATTTTCCTTCAGTGATATTAGTTATTTTTGCTTCGCATTCTTTAAGGTAAGAATCATCAAGATAGAGTTTTTTTGTCATTGAAGAATTTGGTTTAGAAATTAATTTAATTATGCCTGGTCAAAAAGATTTGTCAATTGTTTCTTATTTTGTTTATGATTAGGTCGAGGGTTGTGTGTTTGTTGTTTTGGGCGGGACAGGTTCACAAGCAGAGGGAGGAAGAGATTGGTTGCATTGCCTTGGCAGTGGAAAGGCACAGACGTAAGTACTTATTCGAGCGATTTTTCGAGGACGAACAATTCATGGTTCTTCATACTCATCGTCCATACAACTGAGTATCCGAGTTTTTCCAGCACTTTTACTACATGTCTGTTTGTGGTGAAATCTAGGTGAGTCGGGGTTTTTACGGAGTTAATGAAATTTTGCGCATAGTTTCTGAGTTCTGGCGGAAGATCGCTGTAGGGTTTGCGTGTCATCAGGTCAAGGTTTAATGCTTTTTTGTGTTCACTGAATACTGCACTGTCCCTGAAAGTTTCCCTTTCTCTTTCTTCGAGGACTTGTATCAGATGCCTGAAAACACCTTTTCTTTGTATGGGGTGAGGAACCCACCGATGGCCTCTTGAGCAGAAAGCCAAGTTTTCATCTATTTTCATCCGGGCTTCAGTCAAGAAAGTCCCGGTCTTGTGAATTTCCGGTTTTGGGAATCTGTGTTCAGGTCTTGTTCCTGGTGACATAATAGAAATAACTGTTTTGAATTTATTAATTTTCCGAATAGGCGTGGGCTGGAGTTTTTGGGGTAAAAAATGGTTTAGTCAAGTACAACGAATTTTCCATCAGTAACTTTTGTTATTGTGGATTTGCATTCCTTCAAATAGGAATCTTTTAAGTAAAGTTTTTGTGTCATTAAAAATTAGGACTTGGGAAATTAAGTTAATTATGCCTGGTCGAAAAGATTTGTCATTGGAGTTTCGTTTTTTGGTTCTTTTGTTTCATCTGTTATTTCTTCTGTGCTTTCATTTTCTTCTGATTCTTCCGCTTCATTTGAATCAGTTTGTGTAAAACGATTAGACATTTCTGTTGGGGCTATTCCTTTGTAAACAATTTTTTTGGTCATTCCTTTTTCTCCCCATAAATAACTCAGTACTTCTTCATTTCCTTTAGAAACCCAGATTGTTTTGTTATTTCCGTGATGTTCTCCTGATGTTTTTGGAGTGAATAAGTTTGAGTATTGAACTTTTACTCTGTCGCCCTGAACCTGTATTACTTTGAAAACAGTTTCATCATTGCCGTTTCCTTGTATTCTGTCAAATCCCTCATTCTCTGATGCGGTGTATTCTTCAGTTGTAATATCCTTTTTGAACGGCGGAGCCCAGTCTGCCAGAATAGTTTTAACCTCAAAAATTGCCTTCATTCTAGGAATAAGTCCCCCGAGGTTTATATATTTTGCTGTTCAAACGGCGTTGTGCAGGAAATGTGTTATGTGTACAACGTAAGGTGGTTGTGTAAAAATCAGCAGTAAGTATTATTTCAGTTTTACTGCTGTTCCATAAACCATTATTTCTGCCGCTGATGCCATTACCTGGCAAGTGGTGAATCTAACGTTTATAATTGCGTCTGCTTTAAGGGATTCTGCTTCTTCAACCATTCTTTGGGTTGATTCTTGTCTTGCTTCTGTGAGCATTTCAGTGTATTCTTTAAGTTCGCCTCCAACAATCTGCCTCAGACCAGCCATAATGTCTTTACCGAACCATTTTGCTCTGATAGTATTTCCTTTCACAACTCCAAGGGTTTGAGTTATTGTTTTTCCTTGTACAAAATCCGTGTTCACCATTAACATTTTTTCACCTCAGTATTTGTCAAATTTTTCTTTTTTAATATCATTTCTTCTTTCCTGAATCAATGAAATAAGTATAATTCCTGCACCTAACACTGATAAACCCCAGCCTGCGAAAAATGAGATTTCGAAAAAGATTTCTCCAAAAATACCGAAGATTGGGAAAACAAGCAGAAAAACCAATCCGGCTATTACAATTGCTATTCCAACTGATTGTGCTGTGTTCATTGAATGAATTAATCCACAAAGGAGTTAAATTAGTATTTGCGGTTTAACTGAGGTTATAATTAAGTTTTAGTGAATAGGCGTTATACTTTAGGTATTATATACTTCTTTTTCTTTTTTTTAATATGGCAAGACGAAAAGGAGATGGCCGCAGAGTTGCTTTGGGCAGGCCTTTGAGCAGGACTATTAGAACTTCATCAACTAAAAGAGTAATTCCACCGCCAGTTATAAAAAAACCAGAGAGGGATCAAAATAAAGCACATACTTTGGCTACTAGAGAAGAATTAAACTTTCCAGAAGACAGGCCGAAAAGATACTACTTTAATGAGACGTTTGGCAAATGGCAGCCTAACAGAAGAGCGATTACAAGCAGGGCAGGAAGGGAGTTGAGATTAGATGGGGTTACAGAAAAAATGCCGGCTCGTAATCTTTTTGCTGATAAGGGAATAAACGCCAGAGGCACGGGTACAAGGAAAAGCAGGAAAAATATGCAAAATAGAAACTCTGTTCGGGATGAACAAGTAGAACAATTAAAACGCAGTTTAGGGTCTGAAAGATTCAATAATTTTTTGAAAGCAATATCTTCTGAAAGATTAGCACATAATGTCATTCGGCTTATTGGGGTGAAAGAAATTGGGATTTTTTTAAGTGCCATTGGGGCTAAGGAGGCGGGGAAGTTTTTTTATCAGGCGTCAGAAAGAAAAAAGTCTAAAGCAGTAGCTGTTTTTATTACGGGAGTAGGCGGGATTGCAGCAACAGGTTATTTGAAGAGAGTTAAATTGGATGGTTTTTTCAAGATTTTAACGGAAAAATCTATGGCTGATTTAATTAATGATGTTAATTCTAATTTCCGCACCGGCAATCCACCCTAAATTGTTTTAAAAACCTCGATGCTTTGCTCTTACTATGAACATGTCTAAGGTTATTGATTCTGCTGTTGAATCAATTCATTCCGGAGAGCAAAGAAAAAAGCTGGTTACTGAGAAGCTTCGTCCTTTGAAGTATAAAGAATTTTCTTCTTTTGAACTTCCTGAAAAAATATTAGTTTTGCCTGTTCAAAAATGGATTCCTGATTGTGTAATAGGCGGGGTTGATTCTGGTTTTGTTTCAAAAAGATTAGCATCAGTGGATTTAGTTTTAATTAGGGCTATGGGTGTTTGTTTTGATTATAAAAACGGAATTGTGGATAAAGCGAATTATTACCCGGGTTATTTTCAGTTTCCGGAACCGCATCTTTCCAGCAATGCATTGGAGGATGATGAAGCTGAACAAAGTAAATCCTTAATGCGTTTGAAGGAAGAAGTTAAGGCGTCAAAAAAATTAATAGAAAATAATTCTCCGAAATATTTGTTTATTGATGGTTCTATTGTTCCTCAGTATCAGGACAAACCAAGAAAAGATTCTAAACTTTCTGATAATTACATTGATATTATTCACGAATTCGAATCTTTTTATGAATTAGCTGAAAATAATGAATGTACTTTAATTTCTACTGTAGAAGATTCCAGGGGTTCTCGTTTTAGGCAGATTATTCAGGAGGAAATTCTTGCAAAGGAAAAATTAATCGAAAAGGAAAAATTGGATGGTTTGTTTGATTCTTCTTTTTTGGATTATTTTTTGAACCAAGGCGAGCGTTCAAGCTGTTTTACTTACACTAAAAACATCAAACAGCATCCTGTGCTTTCTGATTTCAGTGAAAAGTGGAGCAACCACATTTTTGGTTTGTACATTAAGCCATCAACTTATGATAAGCCTTTGAGAGTTGAATTTATCAGTAAAGGCAATTTGAATGAAAAAGCAGATGAGGTTGCGAAAGTAGCTTTTGCTTTGAGTTCGTTGCACAGGGAATATGCATACCCTTCAATTCTGATAGAGGCTGATATGCATGCCAAGTTAAAGCAGGATGAGATTGAAATTGTTTATAATAAAATAATGGATAAATTGGGTAATTCAATTAAACTGAAAATGAGACGGGATAATAGACCTTTTTGAGGTAAGAATGATATAGGTAAAAGTAAGATGTTATTAGGGTGTTGAAAATGTTGTGTCCAAAATGCGGTAATGATTCGTTTGAAGAGCTTTCTTTAGAAAAAGGGAAACAAAAAAAATGCACTAAATGCGGTTTTGAAGGAAACCCTATGGGTGATTTTACATGACTCAGGAAGGAAAAAAGAAAGTAACCTTTTGTTCCAATTGCGGTTCTACAAACATAAAACCGTATTATTCTATGGGTATAATCGACAGCAGGGTTGAATGTTTGGATTGCAAAACTTTTGAATTGCCGATTGAATCTTCAAAAAAAGAGTGGGAAAATTTTTTAGAGGGAAAAAAGAATGATTAAAAAAACTGAAGAAATCGGAACAGTAATTTCCACTCCTGATGGTCCTTCTCCAAGCTCTTTGGATTTTGTTGTTTATTCAGGAACCATTCACAGGGGAATGTTTGTTGAATTAGATTACAAAGAAGGCACTCTTGTGGCGTTAGTTACTGATGTTGTTAAAACGAACCGTTATTTTGAAAGAGTAGAATCAGTAAAGGAATTTGAAAGTTCAGGGACAAAATTATTCGAGCAATTTCCCACTCATGAATGGGAATTTCTTTTAGCAAAAACAAGACCTCTTGGGGTTTATGATAAGGGTATGATTAAGCGTTCTTCCTTTCCGCCTTCACCAGGAGCAAAAGTAAGGGTTGCTTCTAAAGAAACTCTTGAAAGTTTTTTGGGTTTGGATTTGGAAAAAGGTTTGCTTCTTGGGGAAATAGATCATCATGATGTTTCCGTTAAACTTAATCTTTCAAGATTATTTCAAAAGCATTTGGCCGTTCTTGCAATGAGTGGTGCGGGAAAAAGTTACACGATTTCTGTTTTACTTGAGGAACTTTTAATCAGAAAAAAAGAAGATGGGCGTTTAGCAGTTTTGCTTATGGATGCGCATGGAGAATACAGGAGTTTTGCTGAACCAGTTAAAGGTTCAGAGTTCAAGGATTTTTCTTCCAAAACAAAGTTTGTAAAAGCTTCTGAAATAAGCATTGGTGTTTCCAAGCTTTCTGTGGGGGCTATTGCAGCAATGGTTCCTTCAATGTCTGGTCCTCAAAGAAGAGATCTTGGAAAAGTTTTTATAAAATTAAGAAATGAAATGAAAGATGGTTTGGGTCCTTTTGATTTTAACGCAGTAAAATCTGAGATTATTAAAGATGCGGAAATGAAAGAGGTAACAAAGCAAGCTTTGATTGGTTGGATTGTTTCTTTGGAACAATTAAATCTTTTTGGAAAAACAGATAATCCAAGTATCAATGATTTGGTTAGACCTGGTGAACTTACAATTATTGATTTGAGTGATGTTGTTGATATGAAAAAAAAGCAGATTATTGTTTCTTATTTTGCCAGAAAACTTTTCAATGAAAGGCGCAATAACAGAATTTGTCCTTTCACAATGATAGTGGAAGAAGCCCATCAGTTTTGTTTAAGTGAGGATACTGAAATTTTAACTCCGACAGGATGGAAAAATTATTTGGAAATTAATAAAGGGGATTTGGCTTTTTCTTATACTAATTCAGGGAAGTTGGAACCTAACTCAATAGAAAGAGTTCTTATTAAAGATTATAATGGTGAGATGATTAAGCTCTACAATGAAGATAGTATAGATGCATTAGTAACTCCAGATCATAGAGTTTTATGTAACACGAGAACAACTGGTGAAGAAAGAAAATGGAAATGGTCTGACACAAAATTTGTTTTTGCTAAAGATCTTCCATCCGGTTGCAGAATTCCTGTTTTCGTATTGCCTGAAAGTATTTCTGAGTGTATTATAGATGATGACCTCATAAAAGTTATTGGTTGGATTGTAACTGATGGAACTTTACACAGATTTAAAGACTCTTATTCATACGAGATTTCTCAATCAAGTTCTAAACAAATAATTTTTCAGAAAATGAAAAAAACAATTGGCGCTAGATTTCCTAATTCAAGTTTATACACTAGAACTAAAAAGAAAAGATTTATTCAAAATCGAGAACTTGCTGCTAGTGAAGAAAATATTTTTTATCTCGGAAAAAAATATTCTGATGAAATTAATTTGTGGCTTCAGGATAATTCTAACAGAATACCTAGGGAATTGTTGGAACAAGCTTCTGAAAAACAGTTGAAAATATTGTTTGATTCTTTAGTTGAAGGTGATGGTTCAATTCAAACTTCAAAGAACGGTCATGATTACGTGATATTTTATGTTGGTCACAATATAGGGTTAGCAGATGACTTTCAGGAACTTTGTTTTAGGTTAGGGTTTTCAGCTATTGTAAAAAAAGTACCGCAAAATGGACAAACAAAAGTTCTGGTTTCATTTAAAAGAAAGTTTTCATTTGTCAAAAAAATTCAAAAAGAACATTATGTCGGAAAAGTTTGGGATATCACAATAAAACACGGGGCATTTATAGCTCGAAGAAACGGTAAATTATTTGTAACTGGGAATTGCCCTGAGGGTGCTTCAAAAGAAGCAGCTATTAGCAGAAGCATTATCGAAACTATTGCAAGAGAGGGGAGAAAGTTTGGTGCTTCAATATGCCTTGTTTCGCAAAGGCCAATTAATCTTTCAACAACTGCTCTCTCTCAATGCAATACTCATCTTATTCTTAGAGTAACCAATCCTTATGATTTGAAACATATAGGTGAAACAAGTGAAGGTCTTGATTCAAGAAGCATTGATATGATTACTTCTCTTAGAACAGGCGAAGCTCTTTTGGTTGGAGAAGCTGTGAATTATCCTGTTTTTTTCAAGGTTAGAAAAAGGCTTTCTCAGCCTTCAATGCACGAAAAATCTCTTGAACAGGCGTCTGTTGAGTTTGAGGAAATAAAGGAAGTTTCGCAAAAAGATATTGAGGATTTATTATAATTTTTTCTTAAAAGCTATTATTATTAACTAATTCTTCGTTTTTCTTTGCATGGCTTTGGAATCAGTTTTGCTGTTTGCAATAGGCATTATTTTACTTATAAAATCTGCTGATTTTTTTGTTGATGCTGCGGCTAAAGTTGCAAAACTTTTAGGAATAAGTGATTTAGTAATTGGTCTCACTATTGTTTCTATCGGAACATCTCTTCCAGAAATAGTTTCATCTCTTTTCGCTGCTTTTGAAGGAGCTCCTGATCTTGCAATTGGAACAGTGGTTGGTTCAAATATTGCCAACATTGCGCTCATTTTAGGTTTCACTGCTTTGTTTGTTGGCACAATAAAGGTTGATAAGAAAGCTCTTGAAAAAGATTTGTTCATAATGCTCATGGTTTCTGCGATGTTTTTTTATTTTGCAATTGATGGCGTGATTTCTTTTTTTGAAGGAACAATATTTGTTGTTTTGTTTGCTTTTTACATGTTATTTTTGTTTGGAATTTTGAAGAAATTTGAAAGCATTTTTTCTATTAATCGTTTTTTAAAACAATTTTTTGGGACAGAACCTTTTCAGGTTTTCAATCTCAAAACTTATTTCAGAATAATGCAGGTAGGTATTGATCCTGCAACATATAAAAAGATTCTGGGTTTTGATGGAAATAAGTTTGAGGAAAAAATAGGAAAAAGAATAGATTCCAGTGAGAAAACCGAAGCAAAAAATATTTTCAGCAATGAGTTTCTTTCGGTTTTTATTAATCAGGCAGTAATTCTTGTAATCAGCGGTGCAGGAGTTATATATGGTGCTCAGATTCTTATTGATGGTGCAATAGGTATAGCGAATTTTTTCAATATTTCATCTTCTCTTATTGGACTTTTCCTCGTGGCAATAGGGACATCTCTTCCAGAACTTGGTGTAACTATTTCCTCTGCAAGAAAAGGGTATTTTGATATTCTAATTGGCAATATAATAGGTTCTAATATTTCTAATATTCTTCTTGTAATCGGTTCAACGTCAGTCTTATCAACTCTGGTTTTTTCATTTTCAGAAATTCTTGTTCCAATGTTTTTCATGCTTTTCATTTCTGCAGTTCTGTGGTTTGCAATCAGTCGTAACCACGATATCAATAAAGCCGAGGCGAGTTTGTTTCTCGTAATTTATGCAGCGTTTGTTTTCATTACTTACCTTTCCGTGTTTTGATTTTAAAAAATTAGGTTTGCATCACAATTTTAATTCGCATTGCACATTGAACTGGCCTACTGACGGTGGACGCTCTACAGTCGCAAGCAAGTGGCTCGCACCGGCAATGTACCCCTTAAAAACGCTTTTTAAAGCGGAATCCAAAGGTTTAGTATGCTCCACAATACGCAATTGTTCTTGAGCAGGGTTACCTATACTCCTGATAAAAGACAGATTACTGCAGAGTTTTCCAGAAAGAATGATAAGGCTTCCAGAAAATATTCTTTTTTTCCAAAGATGCATCTTCCCCTTGAAAAAATTTCCAGAGGAAATTTACTTGAAGCTTTAGAAGATTATGATGTAAGAAAACTAAAGATAGATTTTAAGGGAAACATTGCAACTATTTTTGCCGCAACTTTTTCAGATTTAAAAAAAGTAAATAATCTTTTAAATAATTTTTTTAATTTCCGCTCAAACTTAATAGAACCGGAAAGACAATTTTTATTGGGGGAAAAATGGAGTTATTTTGATTCTTTCAATTTTTCAGATTCCGAATTTGAAAAAACTCAAACAACTGATTTTCCTGATGTTTCAATGGATTTTCTTTCAGATTCTCTGGAAGAAACAGTTGCTTCTTTATTATTGAACAATAAGTCTCTTGCTAAAGAAACAATTGAAAAAATAGTTTTTTCAAAACTGTTAAGAATTCCTTTAATGGGAAGAGAAGAAGATAAATCTCTTGAGGAGATTTTTACCGAAAACATTTTTTTTCTCAGTGAAAAACCGATTCCTATTGGTGTGCCTGGAAACAATACTGGTTTAAAACCCGTTCACAAAAAATCCGTTATTGATTTTTCAAAAATGATTTCAATAATGGCTTCAAGACCATTCAACAATCTTGGTTTTGAAACAATTAATTGTAGTTGTTGCAAACCATGGGGTAAGGAAGCAAAAAACATTCTCCCTTCTTCATTGGTTAGGGTTAATTTTTTGAGGGAATCTTTTTACTTTGATTCTGTTTCAAGCAATTGGGCTGAAGCTTATCATTTTTCAAATAATGAAATGCATTTGCGTGAAAAAAGAAAAAGAGAATATTTTTTGGAGGTGTATCCTTCAGGTCCGTTTTCAAGAAATTCTTTTGGAAATATTCTTTTAGCTGATGCTTTAAAGCTTGAGCAGGAAGGTTTAGTGAAAATAGTTTCTCAGGAAACCCCCTCTTGGTTTTGTGTGAAAAAAGAGAGTGCTTTTTCTTCAGAAATCAATCGTTTGTATGAATCCCTGCTTATTTTGGATTTGGTTGTTGAGAAAGAAAGCAGTTCTGTTGTTGCTTCTGAAGGTCTGTTTTTTTCTCAATTTTTAGAATCCAAGCCAGGGCATCATTATAGAAAAACCTTAGATAAAACAATTTCTAGGCTTTTGTCTTCCTTTCCTAAATTGCTTACAAATTCTTCCGGGCGATTTTTTAACAAGGATTTTGCGATTGGTTTAGAATCCATTAATAGCTTAGTTTTGAAGGATTTTGAGGAAATAGCTAAAAATTCTCAAACAAGGGTTACTTTTAAGGATTCTACTGCTTTAGTTGATTCTTCTTCTTTTATGTCTGCGTCTAAAGAGTTTAGGGATCTTTACAGGGTTGATAAACGCCTGTTGAGCTTCTCTAAAAGCTTTTGAATCAGGTTTTTAACCCTTTGCGTGGAGAAAATACTAATAAATCCTGATTTTAAGTGATTTTATATGGTTGGTTTGACAAGATTTGAAATAACCCGGCTTATAAGTGCCAGGGCATTACAGCTTTCATTAGGGGCTCCAGGGATGATTAAAGCTTCAAAGGAAGTTAGTATGATTGAGATTGCCAAGGAAGAATTCGATAAGAAAGTTATTCCTATTTCAGTTTTAAGAGAATTTCCTGATGGGCATATTGAAAGAATAGAGGTGGCTTAAATGGGTAAAGCAGTTCCTCAGAACATTAAAAGCAAGGCGAATATTCTTTTGCAAACTTATCCTACTGAAGTGCCAAAAGATTTTGATTCTATTAAAAAATTTATTGATTCTTTTAAAATGCCAATGAGCAAATCACAGAGAAATCTTATTGCTGGTTTTTTGGCAAGAAAAAAAGCTCAGTTAAAAGCCTAGTATTTTTGTAGGTCCATCTTTTTCTTTTTCTCGTTCTAAAGTATATAATTTTCCTGATGCTGCATTTTCCATTTCCTTATCATGAGTAATAATAAAAATTTGCTCAATTAATTCAGGAAGATGATTCCTCATTGTTTCGCTTAATTCTTTAACCGCGTTCACATCCAGATTATGAGTTGGTTCATCCAGAATAATCCACCCTAAGTTTTGGGTTAATACTAATGAAATAGCAATCCTCAGAGTTATTGCAACTGCACTTCTTTCCCCTCCCGAAAGTATTCCTTCTACTCTTGCCCATTCTTCATTTCTCTGCTTAACCATTACCTCATAACTTCCTTCTTCCACGATTATTTTTGCGTTCAAAAAATCTTCGTAAGGATAAATCCTAGGCCATATTTCCTCCATTGCCTGATTAACCGTTTCCACCATCATGTTTCTTAGTTCGCCTTGAGTGGATTTTAATGCAGAAGTAAAGATTGCGAGTTTTTCTGTTGCTTTTTCATTTCCCTTAATTTTAGTTTCAAGTTCCTTGGTTTGTTTTTCTGTTTCTTTTATTCTTTTTACACTTTCATTAAGTTCTTTCAATAATTCCTTTCCGCTTGAAATTTCAGCCCTTATTTTGGCACTCTTTTCTTTTAAGCCTAAAAATTCTTTCTCGTGCTTTTCATGTTCTTTTTCATCAAACCCTGTTTTTTTCAGCATTTCCCTTACTTTTTCTGTTTCTTTCTCAAGGTTATTTTTTTGTTTTTCCTTTTCATTTAGTTCTTCAGAAATTTCTTTCAACCTTTCAAGTTCATGAATTTCCTTCTCAATAACTTCGTTTTTCTTGCTGATTTTCCCCAATTCTTCTTCTATTTTTTTTAATTCTTTTAATTCCTTTTCCAATTCTGAATCTAGTTCTTTTGTATTTTTCAGTATTTTCTCTTCTTCTTCCTTAAGCTCTTTCTCAAGCTTTTCTTTATCATGTTCACTCAGAGGTCTTTTGCAAATAGGACAATTAGATTCGAGTTTTTGTGCAGCAGAAACACTTTTTGAATTAGAATTAAACCTATTTTTCTGTACTGCTATTTCTTCTTTAATTTTGGAAACTTTTTTTTCGATTTTTTCAATTTCCTTTTCGATTTTTTCAATTTCCTTTTCATTTCCTTCTAAAATTTTCTTATTTTCTTTTATTTTCCCTGCGAGTTCTTCCGCTTTTGTGCCTTTCAATTTTTCTTTGCTTGTTTTTAGTTGCTCCGTTAAAGATTCTGTTTTTGCTCTGCTTTGAATCTCAAGTTCTTTTAAAAATTTGTGTTCTTTTTCTTTTTCCTCAAATTGCTTTAGGATTTTTTCCTTTTCGCTTATTTCTTTTTCTAGTTCGGAATTTTCCTTTTCTTTCTCAATTAAATCCTTTTCTTTTTCCAAAATTCTTTTTTCATATTCTTCAAGTTCTTTTGGGTTGCTTTTGTTTTTTTGTTCTTGCAAAAACTTTTTCCTATCTTCAATAGTTCTTTTGAGTCTGTTTGCAAGTGTAACCGAATTTGTTCTTACTTTTTCATATTTATCTAATCCTAATAATTCATCAAATTTTTCCTTTCTTTGGCTAGGGTTCAGTTTCAAAAAGAAATCTATTTGATTCTGCTCTGAATAAATTGCTCTGCTGAATAATTCGTAGGAAACTTCCAGTATTTCCTCTATTTTTTTTGTTGTTTCGGTTGTTTTTGGGCCAGCAAGAATTTTTCCGGCTTCACGCAAGGTTCCTTCGTTTATTCCTTTTCTTTTTACGATTCTTTCAACTGAATATTCCTTGCCATTATAATCAAATTCGAGTGTTATTTTTGCTGTGTCCTGTTTGCTTGGTTTTGCCATTATTGTTTCTTCCAGAGTAACCTTGCGTGTGGCTAATGTAGGGAAAGTTCCATATAATGCGAAAGAAATAGCATCCATTATAGAGCTCTTCCCGCTTCCCATTTTTCCAACTATTACATTGGTTCCTTTAGAAAAATCAAGTTCTGTATTATAATGGGTTTTCCAGTTTTCAAGGCGTATTCCCTTTATCATATTATTTAAATTAGTCATAAACGTGTTTTAATTGATCCCCCTGTTGGTTTATATTTACTAAAAAACTTATTTATTTTGTGATTAAATGCAGGAACCTAAAATAAAAAAAATATACCTAATTGTGCACCCTGCATATGCTATTTCAGTTTTTAGAAATAAATGGGGTAGTAGTAGGTTTACTGAAGCGCAGACTCGGGCATTTGTTATGGGTAGAATTTTGCCTGTAATTCAAAAAGCTTCTATGGAACCAGATTCCCTTGTGTTGTTGTTGAAATCAGGTGCGAGTTTACTTCCAAAATCTGTATCAAAAAATCTTTATTATACTTATAGCAGATCAAGAACCAAATATAAAATTAAACTGGAGAATTTTCTTGAAACAGTCATCAGGTCGGCGGTAGGTAAAAAAAGGCTTTTGGTGTCTGAAAACCCAGTTCTTGATAATGCCGCTGCTGAGCTTTTATCTGCTATTAAAAGCAGGCCTTTAGATATTTCAGGTGCAGAAATACATTCTTATGGAAGCTTTGAGGATGCCTGTGTTAAAGATGCTTCAATAATGTTTGCAAAGGGACTCGGAGTTAAAGCAGTAATAGAAAAACACGGCACACTCACATGGGATTATGACAGAATAATTATGAATCCTCCTGAACCAAGAGAAAAAGATTTAAGAGTAAAAAGACCAAGAGCTAATAGGCTGTAAGATTTATTTCTGTTGATTAATTTCACAGTAAAGTCATTGATTCTTGCTCTACTTCTTCAACGGTTGCCATTTCTGAGAGTTCTTTTGTGGCTTTTTCCATTGCGTTTTCTTCTTTTTCGTTCACAAGAACGCCTACTTTAAGAAGAACAATTCCAAACCCAATTGGGTCATCTTTAATATCTCTTACTTCCCCTGCTTTAAGTGTCTGGATTTCTTTTTTGGTTTCTTCAAGTTTTTCCATGTCCTTAGGAGTAACCTTGTAAATTATGAAACTTTTATCAGGCATAATAATCACTTATGGTCCTGTAAATTCGCATCCAGGACATTTATAATCAAGGCTTCTTTCACGAGCTTCTAGACTTCTAATTATCCTTTCCCCGCAATTTGGGCACTTAAATTCTACAAAGTTATCCGTAACGAGTTTATTCGTTGTTACACATGTTTTCATCTATGATTCATTCCATAGTTAGCTTTAAAAAGGTTGATTTAGGGTTTGCATCAGTACTCGCTGGGTTCGCACCGGCAATGAGGTCTCGAAACTATTTAAAGTAAATATATTTATACATTCATAGAGGTATAATTGTGAACATGGTTGCAAGTGATTCTTTCAAGACTTATGAATTCTATGCAAATGCTGATTTATCTAAATATGCTGGTCAGTGGGTTGCAATAGTGAATAATAAGGTTATAGCACACGGCAAAGATGTAAAGAAATTATTGAAAGAAGCAGGAAAAGAAGCTCCAAAAGTCACTCCGTTTATAGCAAAAGTGCCTCTTAGAGATATTCTTCTCTGGTAATTGGGTATGTCTTTCACTTTTAACTATAGAAAAGAAAAAATTGAGGAAAAAACTAGGTATTTTCCAAAAGCTGTTATTACTCTTTTTAATAAAGGAATTAAATTTGATTATCCTGCATTACTTGATTCTGGAGCGACTGATATTTTTATCCCCAAACAGATTGCTGAAGCACTTGAACTTGATTTTAAGGAAGAAAATATTGCCAGTAGCTGGAACGGTGATTTCAAAGTCTGGAATTCACATATTGGGGTTATTTTGGGAAAAGGAAGTCAGACATTCAGAAAGGTTTTGCCTTGTCTTATCCCAGATAGTGAAAACCCCAACCAAGAAGTAATTTTAGGGCGAGTGTTATTCAACTTCTTTGAAGTTACCTTTAATGAACAAAAAAGAACCACAAAACTCAAAAAAATTCAATAATCAGTTTTTTTCTAGCTAATTTTACTTTTGAGCAGAACAAATATTAAATAACGAACTAGACCCTAATATATTCTATTCAAAGGGCCTGTAGCTTAGCCTGGATAGAGCGTTCGCCTTCGGAGCGAAAGATCGAGGGTTCGAATCCCTCCTGGCCCTTCACTTTTTTTCTTTTTTTAAGAAGAACAGAAAAAAGCTGAATCAAAAAAGAAAAGAATTACTTAACCGAAATTTGTCAAAAAGAAAGAGGACTAATATTCCTCAAATTCTTCTATTCCTTTCAAATATGTCGAGAACCATGTTTTGAATTCTTTGTTTTTTTTGTATTTTTCAAGAACTTCTTTGTCGCTTAAAATTTTTGCTTTTTTGTTTAATGCTTTTCGAATTCCTGCTTTTTCACTTTTTTTCAGTTTCTTAAGAAGCTCTTTCAAATATTCAGTTGCCTGGTCATGTTCTCTTTCTATTTCCACAACCCATCTTCCTTTTTCAATTCGCGGGCCACTAAGAGCTTTTTTGTGCGTTTTCAAAAAATTTTCTGAATGTTCTTCACTTGTAACCCAAGGGCCTATTCTTTTCTGTGTTTTTTCTAATTTGTTAGCTTCTAAATCAAAAACAAAAATAATTTCTTTTTTCTCATCACTCCAAGAAGCATTTCTCAAAATTTTAAAATCCTTTTCATTCAATGCAGAAACAATTTTCTTGCCCAATCTTCTTATCTGTCCCCATAAAACATCTGAAAGTTCCTTTGCAGGATAACCAATTTGAACAATTATGAGTCCTTCTTTTTCAACTAGTTTTTTTGCTTTTCCCAAATCAAGAGTTTTTGTTTTTGCTCCAAAGAAAAATTTAGAGGATGGTTTTTTCAGAAAAGCTCTTGATGCGGCAACTATTCTTGCGTACTGATTTATGCTCAGTGCTGCTGCAACGTTCCTGTTCAAATCAACAGGATCAACTATAATAAGCGATGAATCAAATTTTTTCAAAGCATCTTTTTTACTCAATTGTTTTTCAATATCTATTATTTCATGTTCCTGCCATTTAGCTATTGCCTGAATAGTTTTTTTAAAACTCCCATAATTCACAATCAATAATTCTGTTACATACCCCGGAACCGAACTAACTTTCAAATCCGCGCCATAAGCTTTAATTCCTTTCAAAAATTGTTTAAGTAGCCTTACTTCATTGCACAATTTTGGAGTTAATTTTTTTTGTAAATATTTATTATGAAAACTCGTCCTATCCACAGCACTCCTTAGTTTGTTTGTGTTTTCTATTAAATAAGCAGGAACTATTTCTACATCAAATCCTTTAATGGTTCCGCGAATGTAGGGGTGTTCTGAATATGCTTTTTCCCATTTGTGTCCTCGGAAAACATTTTTCCCAATTTTAAGTCCTTCTTTTTCAAATTCTTCTCTTGAAATCGTTTCAGGAAAAAATACAAAAATATCCAAATCATTATCCCCGTGTAAATGCGTGTCTCTTGCATTACTTCCCACTAATTCAACTTTTAGATGATTTCCTTTGATTTTGGTTATTTTGGTTATTATTTCAGTTGCTAATGCCATTTGTTTAATTCTCTCGGTTTTTGAGGGAATAATGCTTTTGAGTACCGTATTTAATATTTTGTCCATTCCAACCACTGTTACGTTTTATATAGTATAAATCTGTACTATAAATAGCTATTCCAAGTGGTTTTAATGGCATTTAAGTTTGCGGAAAAGAAAGGAAACAAAATTGATTCTTACGGTCAGACGGTTATCTATGAGGGGTTCCCGTTTTTCTTTTATGATGTAAAAGAATCAACTTTTAATGAGGAAGAAAATATTGTAAAGGAATCAATGATAAATCTCATTACTGGCAGATGGAGTTTTGATGAAGTTCAGGGGCAATTGGAAAAACTTTTTTCAAAACAATTTATGGAACAGTTTAGGGAAAAAATAGTCAAACCCGTAACTTACAGTGATGCTCTTGAATACCTTCTCCCAACTGATGATTATAATACTTTAAAATTAACTCTCATAACTTTGTTTAAAGAATTTTTGCAGATTGTAAAAAATCATTCTTTATTGGCAGATAAAATTCTCGGTGACTCGATTGGTTATGGGAAAATAAATCCTTTTGTTATGGATGAAAATTTAGAAGAGGTAATGGTTAATGGTTATGATAAAAATGTTTTTGTTTTTCACAAAAAGTACGGCCATTGCAAAACAAACGTGGATTTTTCAAACAAAAAAGCACTTGATTCTTTGCTTCAAAAAGTAGCCCATACAGTAGGGAAAACTTTCGATGCTGATAATCCTTTACTTGATGCGCGTCTTCCTGATGGTAACAGAGCCAATGCAACTTTTGCTTATGTAACTCCGTTTGGCCCAAGTCTTACAATAAGAAAATTTTCCAGTGTTCCTCTAAGCATTGTGGACTTGATTGCTAACAATACTGTTTCCAGTGAACTTGCAGCATTCTTTTGGGTCATGGTTGAGGGTATGGGTGTTGAGCCAATGAATATTATTGTTACGGGGGGCTCTGGTTCTGGAAAAACAACAACTCTGAATGCTTTGAGTGCTTTTGTTAGATATCCTGAAAGAATTGTTTCTATTGAGGATACTCTTGAATTGCGTTTATTGGGGAGAGAGAATTGGGTTCAGATGGAATCACGGCCATCAATGAAAGGTCAAGAAGGCGTTACTATGAATGATTTGTTGACAAATGCAATGAGGATGAGGCCTGATCGTATTATTGTTGGAGAAGTAAGAGGAAAAGAAGCAGAAACGCTTTTTGTAGCAATGGATACAGGGCATAAAGGTTCTATGGGGACATTGCACAGTAATTCTTCTAAGGAATTGCTTTTGAGATTAAAATCAGAACCAATGGGTGTTCCTGATTCGTTGATTCCTTTGCTTAATTTAATTGTTGTTCAGTACAGACTTTATGTTAAAGGAAAAGGAATTGAACGAAGAGTGATTTCTGTTACTGAGGTAAGTTCTATGGACAGTCATGCTTTGTTGAGCAATGTTTATGAGTGGAATCGCGGAACCGATTCTGTAAAAAGAACAGATGTTCCAATGAAACTAATTGAGGTTCTTGCTGAAAAAACATTAAAATCAAAAAAAGAAGTTGAAATGGAAATTAATGTAAGAAAAAGAATTTTAGAATGGCTTTTGAAAAATGATATTCATTCTCAACCGGAAGTTGAGGTTGTTATTCAGCAGTATTATTATAATCCTGAAGCTCTTTTAGAAAAAGTTCTTTCTGAGGAACTGTTATAATTATTTCAAATATTTTTTGAATGCTTTTTCAAGTTTTTCAAGCCGTGAATAGTTTTTTCTTAACATTTCATTCGCTTCTTTCAAAATTTTTAGTAATTGTTCTTCGCCTATAAATTCTTCTTTTCCATTCTTTAATGGAAATTCCATTTTTTCAGTCCCTTGCAACTCTATCATGAATTTTCCTTTTTCAGCAAGCATTATTCCGCCTCTTTTGACTCCTGCTTCTTTCATTGCTTTCAAAATTATATTTGCTTTTTCTAAATCGCAACACCCAATATGCAAAATGAACGGATCCACCTTAAACCAGAGTTTTCCTTTTACTTTTTCATTAAATCCTTCTTTTAATTCTTCTTTTTTTATTTCTCTGTGCCATTTTCTGTGGAAAAAATTATCAATCTTTTTATCGCTTCTTTTTTCAAGCAGAATTATTCTTCCGCTGCAGCAGCTTGAGGTATAGTAATTTTTTGTTAAAATCACATAGTCACAAAGCCCCTGCATCTGTTCATCGACCTTTCCCTGATTTAATGCAGTTTGGTAAGTTTTAGTGTGCCTTTGTTTTATCATGTCAAATCTGGTTGGTTTAGCAATCATATACTCACGTTTTTCGGCTTCTTATAGGCTTTTTTGACCAATTGTTTTATTTATTCTTCTGCTGTAATTTCATTTTAGGGGATTAATTTTGTTTAAACAAGCGATCATACTGAGTGCAATTATATTGCTGACTTCACTGGCTTTTGCAGAAGTTAATATTATCTATCCTGTGGAAGCTAACCTTCAAAGCGGTAATACAATTCAGGCAGGTTCAGTAAGTCCTAATCAGGTTTTTGAATTGATTTTTTCTGATAATTCAGGTCATGATTTTGAATGGGATTCTTTAAATGTTAATGAAACTTCACTTCCAGTGGGCTGGAAAATTGTTTCCCAAAATAACACTGATACTTCTTTGGTAGTGAGCATTGAGGTTCCTAAAAATGCCAAACCAAATTTTTATGTTATTGAGTTTTCATTATCTAACAGCAACAACCCGTCTGTAAAGGATTCAGTAAATGTCAGTGTTGTTGTTAAACAAAATTTGCTTGATGTTTCTTTTGTAAGGCCTTCATTAGATGGCATTATTGTTGTTGGAGATTCTGTTGTTTACAAAGGAGTTGTTTCTAATTCTTCTATTGCTTCACAGAAAATTGTTTTCTCTTCCGATGTTCCTTCTAATTGGTTTGATAGTGTTGATTTTGATGCAAAGCCAAACAGCTTGGAGGAGGTTGAATTAATATTAACTCCTAAATCTTACGGAAAACATTTTTTTTCTTTTCAAGTTCTTGACAAAGACGGTACAATAATTAAGAGTTACTCTTCAGAATTAAATGTACGCCCTACTCTGAAAGGAAAATTCAGTTCTGCATTATCAGGTTTTCCTTTCTTTACTTTTAGTCTAGCTCCGTTCCAGTTATTCGATTCTTTTATTTCTTTAATTTTGCCAAACTGATTCAAATTTTTTTACTCATATAAATCCCGTCTC
>JANLGZ010000003.1 GCA_024653905.1 archaeon | reverse complement strand
CCGTAAGACAAAGTAGAATAGATTCTTATCTTGAAATAGTTAATGCATTCAGAATTTTTGTTGAAGATAATAATTATTCAAACGAATTCGATTCTCTTAAAGTGGACGTAAATACTCTGCTTCCAGAATCCTGGGGGGGTTTTGACAAAAACATTTCTTTTGTAATTTATCCGCAGTGTCTTAAATATTCTGTTTCAGATTCAAACTCAATTTCTTTTGATTTTGTGTGTGCGGACTATAATTATATGGGTGTAAAAAAACAGGATTTGAATATTACTCTTAATTCAGTGCATGATTTTAATTCCATTTCATGTAGCTTCAACGGAACAGGTAATTGTTTTGATAACGATTACAATAATCTTAATCCCCTTCCTTATGTTGGCATTTTTATTGATGATTCCGAATGTTCGTCATGTATTCTTAGCCAGAATAGTATAAGAGGCCATTTTGACCCGGGTCAAACAAGTTCTGTTACAATAAGTTGTGTTGGTGCATCATGCATAACTCCTGCAATGACTCTGGATTTTAATGAAAAAACAATGCTTTATTTTTATGGGCAAAGAGTGAATGTTTCGGTTCAATTTGAACTCGATTCAGGGATAGAGTCATTTAAGTTTAATGATGCGAATTATTCTGTTGAAAACAATATTTTTGGGGTTAAAAGGTGGAACTAATGGATTTGAAAAATTTTCTGCCAATTATTGTTTTGATTGCACTTGCATTATTTTTGCTAATTCCAACAACAAGTTCTGAAGAGAAAGTCTCTATTGATTTGGATGTTGGCTCTGGAAACTTTTTTTCAGGAGAAGATTTAAAGGTTAAAATTAATGCTTTTGGCAATCCTGACAAAATTGTTGTGCAATTGGGAAGTGAAAAAAAAGAATTTCCATGTGACAAGATATGTGAAATAGCAATTTCATTCAATCCAAAACCCGGCGTTTACAATCTAAAAGCGATTGCATCAAAACAAGGAATTTTTGTTGAAAAAGAAGTCCGCATTGTTGTTTCAGAACAAAAAAGAAGCTGTGTAAATAACGTGTCTTTTGGCGCGTGTTCTGATGAAAAACCATTGTATTGTGATAATGGTTTGTTGAAAGAACGTTGTTCTGTTTGCGGTTGTAATGAAAGTTATTTTTGTTCTTCTGAAAAATGTTCACTTCGGGCCCCGAAATTATATTTTTCGAAAATGAATTTTCCTTCAAGAGTGGAATTAGGGAAGGAATTTTTAGTTTCATTATACTTTACTTCAGAAGCGCATGTTCCTGAAGGGGCAAATTACTTGGTTATAATAGGTCTTGGGAAAAACAGTATTGAGAAAAACTTTTCAACAAAAGAATTCAACGCAGGAGAATCAATCAAATTTGAGTTAATGGCAAACATTCAAGAGGCAGGTTTTTTTGATTTGAATCTAACTGTATTTTCACTGAATGAAAATGTAAAAGAAATTTACACTTATTTTCAGAAAGATGCATTACAATCTGTTTTGGATATTGCACCTCCTGCAATACCTATGTTTTCAGAGTTGTTTGTTGAGGGGGATGATGTTGTTTTATCTTGGACTAACGTCGAGAATGCTTCCGAATATCTTGTGTATAAAAGCGCGGATGCAAATCCTGCGTTTATTTCTTATAAATTTTTGAAAAGTTTTTCGGCAGAAGAAAACACAGGAGTAATTCAGGCACTTGAAAAAGGAACACATTTTTTTGTAATAACTGCCTCTGATGAGTTCGGCAATGAAAGCGGGTACAGTGAAGTTAAAACAGCGTTGATTCAATAATAAAGTAATATAAACAATAAAATCGTTGAATTTAGTGAGTTAAAATGGGCGCTTTACGGGAAATCCTAGAAACAATAAAAAAACTTCTGCATGCAGAAAATGCGGAAAAAATCCGTGGTTTAGAAATAAAAAAAATACTAAGTCCCTCAATTTACAAATATGAAAAATCAAAAGAAGTTGTAAAGCAAGAAGAATCAAAAGAAGTTGTAAAGCAAGAAGAACCGAAAGAAAGTATAAAATCTGAAAACTTAAAACAAAAACCTCTTGAACTTTTAGTAAAACCTGAAATTTCTAAAAAATATTTAAACCCTCCGAAAATAGTTAAACAAAAAAAACCAGAATTCATAAAATCTGCATTTGAGTTGAATAAAAAAACCAAAAAGAATGAACTAATTAAAGAATCAACAGAATCAAAAGAAACCCAAAAAATCAAAAAACCAAAAAGAGCAAGAAAACCAAGAAGGACAAAAAAACCACTTTTTCCAAAAAACCAGGAACCAAAAAAACCTGTAAAGACCACGATTTATGTTAAAGAGCTTGAAGGTTACAGAAAAATAATAAGAGATTTGAGAAAGGAAGTTGAAAATCTGAAAAAGCAGGTTGAACAGCAAAGCATCGGACCCACACAGGCTTTGAGCGGAGTTCGGGTTATTTATGATGAACTTAAAGGCACTAATGTGGATATTGATAGTGAAATAAAAAAGACAAAAAGCCTCATGGATTATTTGGAAAGAGATTTTCTACAGCGCAAAATAACCGAAGACTTATTCAAGGAAAAAATGTTTGGTTACAGGGAAAAACTGCACATGCTTTCTCTTGAAAAAAAAGAACTCGCAAGTCAGAAAAAAGATTTAACAATAACAACAAAAAAAATTCCACAGGTTGTTCCTGTTAGTCTTGAACAATTATCCAAAACAGACAATCTGGAAAAGCTTCTTATAAAACAGCAGGAAACCCTGGAAAAAATAGCAGAACAAAGACCAGTGATTGTTGAGGCGATTTCTCAAGCTATGCCAAAAACAAGTGTTGCGCCTTTGGCTAAACCAGTTGTCAAACCAGTTCTGAAATCAGCAGTGAAACCAATAACTAATGTACCTATTAAAACCAGTGTTTCTGAAGTAAAATCAAAACCAGTTCCACCAATACCTGTTTCCAAAAAACCAGTTTTGCCAATAACCCCTTTGCCAAAACCAGTTCCATCAAAACCAGTTCCATCAAAACCAGTTCCAGAAAAATCTTCCCCTGTATTGTCTCAGAGTGTAATTCCAGAAAAGAAAATTCTTCCAACAGGCATTGAATCCGCCGTGGTAAAATCTGTTGCTCCTGAAAAAGCAAAAGCACCGGAATCAAAAACAATTAATTCTTTTTTAGAGGAAAAAGCAAAAGGGAAAATTGACGAACAAAAATTAGAGGAATTAGAAGGAAAAGTAAGCAGTCTGATGAAGCAGTATCATATAAGTGAAGGTGAAATAGAAAAGAAACTTGGAAATACTGAAACGGGAAATTTGGTTGCGTCAGTGAATAAGCTTGTGAGTATTCTTGAATTGGAAAAGAAAACAAACCAAACTCTACAGCCCGAAAAAATCGAAACTGCAATGCGATTTACAACCCCTCTGAAAATGAAGGAAGAAGTAAAAGGAATTGTAACGGAAATCAGAAAGCAGAGAATAGTAACAGATTTTGATAAAGTTTTGAATTATATTTACAAAAACGAAGAAGCAAAAATGGGGAAAATAGCAAAAGAGCTTAATATTCCAAGGCAAAGGATTGAGGAATGCTGTAATCTTTTGGAGAAAGAAAAACAAGTATTACTATTTTATTCTCCTATTGGTGATGTTGTTGTTATGACGCCGGATTATAAAGAAAAAAAGGATATTGCTAATTTAAACAAAAAGAAAAAAAGGTGATGAATTGGTTGACAAACTTTTGAAGCATTATGAGGTCGAATCTGAAAGCGTTAAAGTAGGGGTTCAGATAGTTTACAGAGATGGTGATTATGTAAGGAATTATTTATTAGATATTCCTGAATATGGAAAAGGAACTCAGGCTTTGTTGGATAATTTAAAACACGGCATTATAATGGATTCAAGTATTAAAGCTGAAAAATTATTGGACCCTAAATTTTTGGATTTGCTGAAAGTTCAGTTCAGAGAAAAAGCGGCTAAAATACTTGAAGTTCAATTGCCTAATATTGAAAAAGAAACCGAAACCGCCTTGGTTGGAATTTTGCTTCACGAAATGCTCGGTCTTGGAAAAATTGAATTCCTTTTAGCTGATGGTTATTTGGAGGAAATTGTTGTCAATAATTCAAAAGACCCTGTGTGGGTTTATCATAAAGAATTCGGCTGGTTAAAAACAAATCTGCATATTGAATCAGAAGAGCAGATTCAGAATTACGCAAACATTATTGCAAGGCGTGGTGGAAAACAAATAACAATTCTAAATCCTTTATTGGACACTCACCTTGTTACAGGAGACAGGGCAAATGCCACTCTATATCCTATCAGCAGTAAAGGAAACACAATAACCATAAGGCGTTTCAGGCGTGATCCATGGACAATAACGGATTTCATAAAAAACAAAACCACAAATTCAGATGTCATGGCTCTTATCTGGACCTGTATGCAGTATGAACTGAACATGATTCTTTCTGGGGGAACTGCTTCAGGAAAAACAAGTTTTCTGAATATCTGTCTTCCGTTTATTCAGCCTAACCATCGTGTACTAACTATTGAGGACACCCGCGAGCTCACGCTCCCCGATTATCTGCACTGGATTCCAATGACCACAAGAGAACCAAATGCAGAGGGCAAAGGCGGAGTAGCAATGATTGATTTGCTTGTAAATTCCTTAAGACAAAGACCAGACAGAATAATTGTCGGTGAAACAAGGCGTCAAAAAGAAGCAGAAGTAATGTTTGAAGCAATGCATACCGGTCACTCAGTTTACACAACATTCCACGCTAACACCGCAGAAGAAACAATAAGGCGTTTCACAAACCCGCCGATAAATATTCCTCCAACAGTTCTTGATTCTGTTCACTTAAATGTTGTAATGTTCAGAAACAGGCGTTTAGGGGTCAGAAGAGTTTTGCAGGTTGCAGAGTATATTCCTGAAAAAAGAGGGGCAATCGAAACACTAAAAGCCAATACTCTTTATCGCTGGAGACCCTCCGGAGATGTTATTGCAAAAGACGCTGAAAGTATAAGATTGTTTGATGAACTTTCAATGCATACAGGAATGACCTATAGTGAAATAAATGCAGATTTAGCTGTAAAGAAAAAAATACTTGATTGGTTAGTGAAAAACGATGTTCATGCAGTCAATGATGTCGGAACTGTAATGGCAAAATATTACATTGAACCCGAACACATCATGGATATTGTTGATAAAAACAAAAAATTTGATTCAATATGAACCAGAACATTCCCTTCAGTCCGCTTCCGTCAAAAATAATTCTAGGTTTAGCCAACAATTTTAGAGGGGTAGGAAGCACAATAAGTTCGATGTTTCCTTTTCTGAAAACAGAATTACAACAGGCTGAAATGGATTTCAGCAAAGAAACTTACGGTGCAATAATCGCATTAATGTTTGTTTTATATTTTGCATTCGGAACTCTTATTGCAGCAGTTTTTGTTTCAAGACTTGCCCCGGAACAAATGCTTACTGTGCCTCCATTAATGGGTTTTTTATTTGCATCTTTAATCGCTGTTCAGTTGCTTTTTTATCCGAAAATTATTCTGAAAAAAAAAGTAAGAAGTATTGAAAGAAACCTTGTTTTTGCATTAAGAACAATTCTTGTTGAAATAAAATCAGGCGTAACTCTTTTTGATGCGATTAATATTGTTGCAGAAGGAGACAACGGACAGGTTAGTGTTGAATTCAAAAAAGCAATTGAAAAAATTGAAACAGGAAAATTTCAGGAAAATGCTTTAGAGGAAATGGGTGAAAATAATCCTTCAATATATTTCAGAAGAACAATCTGGCAATTAGTTAATGGTCTAAAAGCAGGTTCTGATGTAAGCCAGATAATGCAGTCGTTGGTTGATGATCTTTCAAAAGAAAAAAGCAATCAAGTTCGAAAATATGGTAATTCTCTCAAATTACTTTCACTTCTCTACATGATGCTTGGTGCAATAATTCCTGCATTGGGGCTTACTTTTCTTATAATTTTGTCAGTATTTCCTCAGATTAATATTGGGGAAGAGGTTTTTTGGGGTATGCTTGTGTTTATTGCTATTGGTCAGTTCATGTTCCTAGGGATAATAAAAGCCTCAAGGCCGACTTTATTGGGTGATTAAAAGTGTATACGCGAGTTTCATCATTCATACCGAATTCAATAAGACAGGAATTCCAAAAACAGCTTATCTATAATGGAATTGAAATGAATGTCAACAAATTTGTTGGTTTCTTATTCTTATATGGTTTTTTTCTTGCTATTGGAATATCTGCAAACGCTTTTGTTTTTTTCCAGTTTAATCCCGCAATTGCTTTTTTATTATCATTCTCTGGATTTGTCGGGATTGCGTATATTCTTATGAAACTGAATTCAGAATCAAAAGGCAAGTTTGTTGAAAGTATTCTTCCTGATGCATTAAGACTTGTTGCATCAAACATGAGAAGCGGTTTAACAACAGAAAGAGCACTATTTGTTGCCGGTCGTTCTGAATTTGGGCCTTTGCAATTTGAACTCAAAAATGCGTCAAAAAGAATCGCTTCAGGAGAAAGAACCGAGAATGCATTGAGAATGATTAGCATTGGCATAAGTTCAAAGATACTTGACAAAACCCTCTGGTTAATTTCTCAGGGAATAAGAAGCGGAGGACAAATTGCTGATTTATTATTCCAGTTAAGCGATGACTTAAAAGAACAAATCGCGTTGGAAGATGAAATAAAATCCAATATTTCAATTTATGTGCTCTTAATTCTTTTTTCAGCGGTAATGGGCGCACCTATGTTATTTGGAGTAAGTTCATTCATTGTGCAGGTCTTATCCAACCAAATTGCATCAGTTCCTGCCATTGACACATCCAATATGCAAGGGGGTTCTTTAGGTCCAATATCGGGTTTTGCATCCAAAGATGCAGCCACACTAGACCCTGAATTCATTGTAATGTTTTCCATTGTGATGCTTGTGTTTACAACTTTATTTTCTTCGCTCACAATAGGAGTAATAAACTCAGGGAAAGAAATTAATGGTTTGAAATATGTTATTCCGCTTACAATAGTTGCACTGATTGTTTTCTTCACCGCACGTGTGTTATTAACAAGTTTTTTCGGGAATCTGATTTAACAGAAAAAATTATTGCAGATTTTTAAAACCAGAAAAAGAATTATTTGTTTTTTGAAAGCACAAAAAAGAAACCAACCCTAAATTTTTAAGCAAGTTTTTTTTGGTTTTAGTTGCACTAATTTGATTTTAATTTTTTTAAAAAAAGAAAATAGGATTGGAACCAAAGTTCCAATCTTCAAATTTAATTTTGTCCTACTGTTCCGTTGCATGTTGAGGTTACAGTTCTTGACAATGCATCTCTGTCATTGTAGTTGAATGTTACCTGCAACGAATAGGTTGATCCTGGTGTGACATCAAAAACCGGCCCTGCATCAATATTTAGGTTACTCAAATCAACAATTGATGTTGTTTGTATTGTTCCTAATGATGTTAGAATATTTGAGTCTGTTATTGATACTCCGCCTATTGTTCCTGTTACGTTTATATCAACGTTTGTCAACGAAGCAGCTGTCTGGTTTGAAAGAATCAAACTCAAATCATCTGTTGATGCCAAAAGCTGATGGTTTGTTATTAGGATGCCTGATGTGGTTGAACAGGTGTTTCCTCCAACCTGGCTTGGCTGAATCAAAAACACGAGTGCCGCAATAACTATGACAATGACGATTAATGCCCATCCATAAGTCATAAGATATTCCAAAGCAGACTGTCCTTTTTGTTCTTTGAAAAACATGTTTTTCTCACTCCTCCTTTTAATTTCGGGCTTATGCCCTAAAAAGTTGCATTAATATAGAAAGGACTTATATTTAAAGATAATTGCTCAGAACCCTCTATTTAGCGAATTTTAACCTTAATTTTGCCTCAACAGGATTTGGCACAAATTGACTTATTTCCCCGCCGTAAGCAGCAACTTCCTTCACAATGCTTGAAGTAATGTAAAAATATTCCGCATTTGTCATTACAAAAACAGTTTCAATTTCAGAATCAAGTTTTCGATTAACAACTGCATGCTGGAACTCGGCTGGAAAATCACTCGTTTCCCTTAAACCGCGAAGAATAATAGAACTTTTTTCTTTCCTGACAAAATCAACAAGCAATGAATCAAAAGATTTCACTTCCACGTTTTTCAAATCCTTAATGCTTTCTTTAATCATTTCAATTCTTTCCTCAGCCGAAAATAATGGTTTTTTTCTAGGATTAATAGCTACTCCAATAATTAAAGAATCAAACATTTTCAAGCCACGTTTTATAACATCCAAATGACCATTTGTCATAGGATCAAATGTTCCAGGATACACGGCCTTCAATTTAATTCCTCCAACTCATTTAAAATTTCCTTTGCTTTTTTTCTTAATTCAGAAATGTCTCCCTCAGTATCAATAACCCAATCGGCTTTCTTTTCTTTTTTATGATGGGGTTCTTGATTTTCTCTTACCTGATCAAACTCAATCTCCGTGAAACCTCTCCTCTTTGATCTTTCTTTTGCAATTTCATAGGAAGATTTCACCAGTATTATTTTGTCAAAATGTTTCTCCATTCCAGCCTCAAAAAGCAATGTGATTTCCACAAAAACAATTTTGCCTTCATGGTCAATTTGTTTTATTTTTTCAAGCACAAGAGGATGCATTATCGAATTAAGTTTCTCACGCTTCTTTTTATCATTAAAAACAATAATTTTTAGTAATTCCCGGTCAACATTTTCCCCCAGTGTTACAGTTGAACCGAATTCTTTCCCGATTTTTTCAATTACTTCTTTATTTGTATAAAGGCATTTTACAATTTTATCCGCATCATATGTTTCAAAACCAAAACTATGCATCATACTCTGGAAGGTACTTTTTCCTGAAACAAAATTACCGGTAACTCCAACAAGCATAAGAAAATTAATTGTTAAAAGTATTAAAAGAATGATGGGTTTGTGAAAAAAATAACGGTTCGGATTTCAGCTTTTTATTGCTTTATCGGGTTCAAAATCAGAACAACAAAAAGTTATTTATGAGTTGGGCGTTATCTTTATTGGTGCTGTGGGGAAACAAGATTAGTTCTTCGGAATCATATTTTGTTTTGAACACAACACCATTGAAGCGTAAAAGGGAATAGCTTGCTATTCTCTTTGAAACTTCGCCTTATTCTGAATTTATTTTAAATTGGTTTATTTAGATTTTTTTTGTTTTTGTTGATGCAAATATTCCCTGAGTTCATCTGGACTTAAGGTTAATAATTCCTTAATATGGGTTAGTGCCGCTAATTCTGCTTCTCTATCTGCACGGCCTCTTTTTGCAGTAAGAAATCTTATTCCTTCCTTCCTCAAAGCTTCCTGGATATCTGCTATGCTAAATGTAAATAGTCCTTTATGCCCAACTGTTAGTCCAATTCCTTTGTTTTCATTTTTTTCATGAATTTTAATGTGTTTTGTAACAGATGATACTGACACTACTTCTCCAGTAGTCATCGCAATTTCCTTTATAACATTCCAAAGATTGACCTTTCCTCCTGGTTGTGTGTTTTTATAAGAGGTATGAATAATTTCGTATGCTTTTGGAGTAAGAGTCATGTTGGCTCCCCCCTGAACTCTTTTCGGATGGCCATGGCTGGCTCCAATTTTACGGGCTATGCCTATTACTGTATTTCTTTCACACCCAAATTTTTTAGCTATTTCAGTTGAAGGGACACGTTGCCCAGGATGATCAATCATATAACTTTCAATCAGTTGGTGCATACCTTTCAAAAAAAGTTGCGATTTTTTTTTGGATGCACCAAAAACAGGGCTAACACTATAAAACGGGTTAAATGATTTGCCTTCTTTCAAAGTGACTGCTCTTTTATTTTGCGGGTTTGCCAGATATTCATCAACTTTTTTTGCAGCAGGAGTATACAGGTTTGCTGGTTTATTCGGTTTGTGCATTGAAAAATTACGGTTTTTGGAAATTTAAAACTAGTGTTTATAAAAAACTTTAATCATTTATTCTAAGCATGAACCCAGAAATTTTTAGAGAATATGATATCAGAGGTATTGCTGATACAGAACTTCCTGATACTGATGCAGAACTTATAGGCAAAGCATACGGAACACTTATACATAACAATGGCGGTTCGGTTGTGGTTCTGGGAAAAGATAATAGGATTTCAGGTCCGCGAATCTTTGAAGCATTAAAGAAAGGAATTCTTAGTACGGGAATTAACATTATTTTTATTGGTGAAATCCCGACTCCGCTTTTGTATTATGCTGTTCATAAGCTTGATATGGATGGTGGCATAAGCGTTACTGCTTCTCATAATCCTCCTGAATTTAATGGTTTTAAAGTTTTAATCGGCAAAGAAGCAATTTACGGAGAAAAGATTCAGGAAATTTATAAGGTTGCCGAATCAGGAAAATTTGCTGTTGGTGAAGGAACAATAGAAGAGAAATTTTTGGATGATATTTATTTGGATGAAATTGTTTCGAATGTAAAAATTGTGAAAAAACTTAAAGTTGTTATTGATGCGGGTAATGCAATGGCTTCTGAATTAGCGCCGAAACTTCTGAAACAGCTCGGTCTTGATCCAATCTGCTTATTTTGTGAAAAAGATTCTTCTTTTCCAAATCACCAGCCTGATCCTGTGCAGGAAAAAAATGTTCTGGATTTGAAGAAAAAAGTCCTGGAAGAAAAAGCAGATTTAGGAATTGCTTTTGATGGCGATGTTGATAGGATTGGGGTTTTAGACGAAAAAGGAAACTTGATTTATGGGGATAAGCTTCTTGGAGTTTTTTCAGAGGATTTATTGAAAAGAAAACCTGGTTCGAAAATTATTTTTGAGGTTAAATGTTCGCAGTCGTTGGATGAATGGATTCGGAAAAAAGGCGGGGTTCCTATAATGTGGAAAACTGGTCACTCTTTAATCAAAGCAAAAATGAAAGAAGAAAATGCAGTTCTTGCGGGGGAAATGTCAGGGCACATGTTTTTTACGGAAAACTGGTACGGTTTTGATGACGCATTATTAGCTGCGGCGAAAATATTAGAAATTGTTTCGCATTCCGGCAAAAAACTCAGTGAAATTGTGGGACAAATGCCTGAATATGTTTCCTCGCCGGAATACCGGGTTGAATGTCCAGATAACAAAAAAGGAATTGTTGTTAAAGCAATGACTGATAAGTACAAAAAATTATATCCAAAATCGGTTACAATAGATGGAATCAGAATTATTTTTGATTATGGCTGGGCGCTTGTTAGGCAGAGTAATACGCAATCTAAAATAATTTTACGTTTTGAAGCAAAAACAAAGCAGAACTTAGAAGAGATAAAATCAGTTATAATGCCCGAGGTTGAAGAACTTATAAAAGAAGCCTGATTTTTGGGGATACTCTAATTATTTATATACTAATATTATAATATTAGAAGGTTTTTCGGGCAGGTTATTCTTATGAATAAGAAATTAGTATACTTAACTTTGGCAATTTCATTTTTACTATTATTTCCTGCCGTACTTGGAGTAGATGCAGTTTATCTGCGCGGAGCATCAAAAACAGAATCTGTTAATTCTGTGGTGTATTACGAACTAAGCAGTACTGCTCCGAATGCAACTTCAACACTAACAATTCTTTCCAAAACAACAGTTGTTGGAATACATGAATTAGAAAGCTGGTTTACTGAATTGGAAACTGCCAATATTCCTGTTTCTGGTTCTGCTTATCTTTACTTTTCAAGCATTGGAATTTCTGGAGATACAGGAAAATACCGCTGGACTATTTATGATTATACTCCTGATACTAATTCAAGCGTTTTAGTTGTTCAGTCAAGCTGGTACACGCTTCCGACAACCCCTTCTCCGCATGAAACTTTTGCTAATATTTCTTCATACACATTTGTAACAGGCCACAGAGCAAAACTGGTTTTGGAATACACTGCTGATTCAGGCGGAGGAACAATAACCGCCCGCCTTGATGAAGGTTCAGCAAGTAATCAGATAGTATATAATTCCTCAAGCGGATTTTCATACACTTTAAATGAGGTAAGCAATGCAGCTTTTCTACTTTTCAATTCTACTGGGAGCTGTTCTATTGCGTGTACTTCAAACATTTCCTGTGATGATTCTGTTGCGTCAACCACCGACACCTGCAGTAATGCAGGGGGTTGTAATTCAGTTTGCAGAAACATTAATTCCAGCGTGGTAATAACCTGCTCTTCTAATTCCGATTGTGATGATTCAAACAGCCTTACCTCTGATTCATGTTTAAATGCAGGAACCGAAAGTTCCTCCTGTTCAAACACTGCGTGTTCAATTGCATGTGTTTCTGATTTTGCGTGCACTTCCGGAATTAATGGGGTATGTTCTAATGCAGGAACCTGTTCTGCTTTATGCAGTTACACAGATTCTGGAAATATTCCTGACACAAACACTACTGACACAACAGTTACAGATACTCCTGTTATGGAGACAAATATTCCTGATGCAAATACCAATTATACTGCGGAAATAATCTGCAGTTCAGATTCTGCGTGTAATGATAAAAGTGACATAACCACTGATGTTTGTGTAAACCCAGGGGTTAGTTCTTCTTATTGTGAAAATACTCAGTGTAGTATTGCCTGTTCCAATAATGATGCGTGTGATGACGATGCTTCTTTAACCACTGATTTCTGTGCAAATGCAGGTTTATGTAATGCAAGCTGTGTTTACAATTCCTGTAATCCTATTTGTTCTTCTAATCCTGATTGTGATGACGGTGATTCAGCAACAACAGATGTTTGTGCAGGTGCAGGGAGATGCACTGCTGTTTGTACAAATCTTCCAAATGTCGGAAATGGCGTTTGTGATGCTGGCGAGACAAAATGCTCGGCGCCTTCAGATTGTGGCGTTTGTGAGGGAAGCATTTCCGATGTGTATGAATTGGCATGCATAGGAAATTCATGTAAAAACACAATAAAACTCGGGGTTTGTGGAAACAACAGGTGTGAATCAGGAGAAAATTATTTCACATGTTCAACAGATTGTGTTCCGCAGAATATAGATATTGATGCGTCTTTCCCTGATACTTTTTATGTCCGCGGAGAAACTGTTCATTTAAAAGCCACAATAATTGTTGATGGAGAAAAAGTCAAAGATGCAAGCGTAAAAGCAACAGGATTTTTTGGAACAATCCCTCTTTTAAATGACGGCAAACACGATGATGAGACAAGAAATGATAATATTTATGCGAATTTTATTACTATTGATACTGCCACTGAAAAAAAATTGTATCCTGTGGTTTTTGTTGTTGAACTCGGAGGAGTCAAACGTGAAAAAACAATGTTTCTTAATGTTGTTCCAAAACTCAGTTTTTCAGTTGATTTTGAAAAAGAATTTTTTGTTCTAGGGGATAATATTCCTATTAGCGGAAAACTAACAAAAAAAAATAAACTCCTGAATCTGCCGATTGATTTGAATTTGTCTTTGAACAGGGAAATTTTACTGCATCAGGATTTTAATTCTGCCAATGGAAACTTTTCTTCTAATTACAGAACAACTCTGATTAATGAAGCTGGAGATTATACCCTTATCCTTAAAGCGACTGATGAAAATGGAAACATTGGGGTTTTTGAAAAAACAATCAAAGTGTTAAGTCCAGATGCCACTAACTTTTTGGTTGTCGAAATTATGGATTCCAATAACACGGTTTTTGCAAAAGCAACAGAAGCACAAATTCAGGTAATTATAAAAGACATTGAAGGCAATCGTGTTTCAGAAGCGGTTGTAGAAGGGGAAACAGTGGACGGTTTGAAATTTTCGTTTGCAGAAAACGATTCTTCGGAATACGTTGGTTCTTTTAAAATACCTTACCAAACTCGCAATGGTGATTTGAGCATAGATATCACTGCACAAAAACAGAACAAACAAGGTTCTGCGGAAACAAGTATAACGGTTACGGAAACAAAAATAAATTTAGAAATCCTTGAACCAAAAAGAAATAATTTTTTGGCAGGGGAAGAAATAAAAGTAAAAATTTATGCTGCTTATGAAGACGGCACTCCTATGGTGGCAGAATCTATTTCAAGTATCATCGGAAATGAAACAGTTGAATTAAAAGGTATAGGAAACGGAGTTTATGAAGGCACCTATCTGGTGAAAACAACTGATGAAGGGGCAGTTGTGATTTCAATTAATCTTGATGACGGTTTTAATAATACCGCAAAGGAAACGATTTCAGTTGATATTTCAGGAATTTCTTATCTTTATTATTTAAGAATTTACGGAACAAGCATTGGGCTGTTTTTGCTTGCGTCAATTATAACATTTGTTTTTGGTTATGGCTTACTCAAAAAAAGGTTTGGAATAAACGCTTTGCAAAACAAGGAGAAACAGGTTTTGGAAACAATCAAAGGAATCCAGACACAGTATTTTATTGAAGGGACAATGGACAAGCAAACCTATGATGTGCAGATGGAAAAATATGAAACAAAACTGCTGGACATCAGAGAAACCATAAAACAAATGGCTTCGAAGGTAAAAAAATGAGAAATGCGTGGTTATTGTTTGTAATTCTTTTTGCTACCGCATCAATGGCTACAAGTAACAGTTATTGGTTAAGGGGTGATGATTTTACCAGTCTTTTTGAAGGGACTCAAAACAATTTTATGACTGCCAATCCTCCTAATGTATCTTCAAGCAAAACCGTTTTTTTGCCTGATGAAAAAGGAGTTTTAGGAACGTGGTACACAACTTCTTTTTCGAACGGATTGCAACTTCATACAGGTATAACGTTCTGGGCGAATAATATCGATTCTTCAAAACCGCTTATTTGGGAACTTTATGAATATAATCCTAATTCTGTTGACAATAAATTAATTGCAACAGGAGTTTTAGATTCAGGAAAAAATGAATCTAAAGTAACTTTGGAGCAGGCATATACTTTAGCGCCTGGAAGCAGACTTAAATTAGTTTTAAAACTTGAAGATGGAAAAATAATTCTTGATGAAGGTAATTTATCTGGTAAATCAGAGTGGACTTCAGATTCTGGTGAAACTTTCAAAGCAATTGGGATTTCTTCAACTGCATTGCTTTTTCTGAACCAGTGTGATTTTGCAAATGTTATCTGCAAAGAGAACCTGTCCTGCGATGACAAGGACCCTTTTACTCAGGATACGTGCAACAACCCAGGCACCTGCTCATCTTCCTGTTCTTATAGTACCTGCGAACCAGCATGCATTAATGGCCTTGATTGTGCTGATGAAAACCCTCTCACAATAGATGTTTGCAAAAATTCAGGTACCTGCAATGCAGAATGCGGTTCTATAACCTGTAACCCGATTTGTTCTGTAAATTCTGATTGTGATGACAATAACCCTAAAACCAAAGATATTTGTAAGTATTCTGATACTTGTTTTGCCTCCTGCGTAAATGAGCCTTTTGAAGGAACAATAACCGAGAAAGCATGCACAATAAATGAATGCGTCGGAACGAATTGCAGTATTTCAGTTTCAGTAAACTGCTGCGGGAATGATTTGTGCGAACAAGGAGAAACCTGCATGGATGATTGTGCAGGAAATACCTTAGAAATCATAAAACCAAAATTTGGAAGTTATTTGAATCTGGAAGAAGACTTTAATATTATTGTTAATGCGGGCATAGGAAAAAAAGTAACCGCTACTGGTTTTTTTGGAACTGCAGAATTATTTGATGATGGCAAACACAATGACAAAAACCCCAACGATGGGGTATACGGAAATAGTTTCACAGCCCCTTCTGAAGAAAAAGTTGAATCAATAGAAATCAGCGATGGTTTGCAGAAAAAATATATGCAGTTGAATGTAATTCCTTTGCTGGAAACAATTCTGAATACCAATAAGGAAGAATTCATTGTTACAGATTCGTTAGTAATAACAGGGGTTATTTCCAGAAAATCTAATCCTGTAATTGCAGAAGTAACAATAACTGCAGAGAATGAAGGGGAAATTATTTTCGAAACAAAACAAGAACTTGATAAATTTGGTAATTTTAATTATTCTTATAGATCGTTTTCATTGGACCCTGCAGGAATATGGAGTATCAAAATATATGCCAAAGATGATTTCGGAAATATTGCCC
>JANLGZ010000092.1 GCA_024653905.1 archaeon | reverse complement strand
GTTTAATCCTTTCATGCTTTCACACTTCTTGATATTTTTTATTTAAATTCTTTTGATATTTTTTAGTTTTTTTTATTTAAGTTCTTTTGGTTTGCTTATTTTCTCTTTCTTTTTGGTACATTTTTTTTGCTTTTTCTTTTACTATATTTATGTTTCTCTTTCTTTTTGGTACATTTTTTTTGCTTTTTCTTTTACTGCATTTATGTTTCTCTTTCTTTTTGGTACAGCTTTTTCCTTTCTCTTCGCAAGAGAAAGAAAAAGGTGTGGGGATAGAGGGATTTGAACCCCCATCAGAAGGTCTGGAGCCAACTGCACTACCGGGTTATGCTATATCCCCAAACCGGTTGCGCCCGGTTGAGACGCGTACTATCTTCGCCTTATGGCTCGATAGCACTAAACCATTTTTCCATTGCTTTGCCTTACGGCCAGCGCCATGCATAAAGAGAATAGAATTTAATAAAAATAGAATCAGTTGGTTTCCGCAGGCTAGTTATTTTATTCTGATTGTTGCCAAAGTAAATCCCTTCTAACCATTGGAATCAGATATATTGTGTTGCCTAAAGTATTTAAAGCTTTATTTTTATCTCAAATAATGGTTTCGCCTATTCTGCCAAGGCTTTTCCAGTCGTATGCCTCTGTCAGTTCGTTGATTGATTTTTTAATATCACTAAAAGCGTTCTTAACCGATTCCTTAAATTCTTCGCTTTTCTTTTCCCCTATAAGGGATTCCACGTTGATTATTTTTATTTCAAAACCCGTTAATTCCTTTCTTAAACTTTCCACCTGCTTTTCTATGAATTTTTTTTCATTTCTGTCAAGCTCAGGTTTTTCTTCTAATATTCTTGCCAGCTCTTTATTAAGTTCTTTAATATCAAAAAGCAGTCCCTCTAATTCCATTGAAATATGCCTTTCAACATGAATTTCTTTCGGAGAGTCAATATACCTGTCCAGCATGCAAAAAACCAAATAACATCCAATAAACTAACTTTTATTTTTTTTACATCTATTTTTTTCTTTTTCTGACAACATTACCCCTATCAGCCTCAGCCTGCAGAATCCTTTTCACTGCAAGAATATAAGCCGCTTTTCTGTAAGATGAGTTTTCATTTTTCCGTGTTTTTTCTGTGTCCTCAAAAGCTCTTACCATATACCCTTCCAGCTTTTTGTTAACCTCATTTTCTTCCCAGTAATAATTACTCAGATTCTGCACCCACTCAAAATAACTCACAATAACCCCGCCTGAATTTGCAAGAATATCCGGCAAAATTACAGTGTTTTTTTCCTCTAAATAATCATCAGCATCAGTACTCACCGGACCATTTGCTAATTCAAGAATAATTTTTGCCTTAATATTTTTCATATTCTCTGCATTGATAATATTTTCCACCGAAGCAGGAACAACAACATCCGCATCAAGTTCCAATAATTCATTTCCTGAAATGTTTTTTCCAATACCGGTTTCCTGAACTTTCTTTCCCTTTTCTGTTTCTTCCAAAAGTTTTTTCACGTTTAATCCGTTTGAATCATAAACTGCGCCTTTTGAATCCGCAACAGCTATTACTCTGTAACCCCATTCATCCAGAATTCTTGCAAGATGACTTCCAACATTTCCAAAACCATGAATGGCAACACTTGTTTCTTTTTCTTTTTTACCAATACTTTTCAAATACTCCCGCAGTGTAAAAGCTCCGCCCAAAGATGTTGAATACATTCTTCCTTTGCTTCCGCCGATGGAAAGCGGTTTTCCTGTTATTACTCCGGGTGATTTTTTTCCGACAATTTTTTCATACTGGTCAAGCATCCACCCCATTATTTTTGGGTTAGTGTTAACATCAGGTGCAGGAATATCTTTTTCAGGACCGATAAAATCAGCATATTCCGTAATATAAAGTCTGCTGAGTCTTTGTAATTCCCTTTCACTCAGTTCTTTAGGATTAACTTTTATTCCGCCTTTTGCACCGCCGAAAGGAATATCCGCTAATGCACATTTCAGACTCATTAAAAATGCAAGTTCTTTCACTTCAGTCATATGAACACTCGGATGAAACCTGATGCCTCCTTTTGTTGGACCTCTTGCATCATTATACTGAATTCTATAAGAAGGAAAAATCTGTACCGAACCATCATCCATTTTCAAAAGAAGATTAATGTTAATAACCCGTTTAGGCTGATTCAAAACCGCCAATTCAAGGTCGGTTAATTCCTTTACTTCCTCAATTTTACCAAGCTGTATTTTGCACACTTCACAGATAACTTCACTATGTTCCTGAAACGCAATCATAAACTCACCCAAATAGAATATCTCCTAATAGTATATTAAAATTGCGGTGCAAAAGTTCAGCCAACTTTGGAGAATTAAACAATCCAATCTTCCCTTATCAAATAGCCATTTCCTTCTTTTTTTGAATCCACAAGGAAATAATTTACCTCTGTTTTATGCGGCCTGTAATTAATATAATAAATGCAGTCGTTTGGAATATCAATAATCATTTTTTCTTTCGGTTCTAAGCCTAAAAGATTTCCAATAATCAATCTTCCCAAACCCCCATGAGATACTGCCAGAATTGTCCTGCTTGAATACTTTTCCTGAAACTCTTTTAATAACGGTTTTACTCTTTTTTCATCAGCATCCCTGAAAGTTTCCCCTCCAAGGTGGTCAAAATCATACTTGTTTTTTTCTCGTTTAGCCCATGTGCCTGGATTTTCAATCTCAATTTCATTTGGAGTTTTTCCTGACAAATGTCCATAATCAAGTTCCCTTAATTCCTCTCTCAAAATTAGTTTCAGATTTTTGTGCGGTTTTACAATTTCCTTTGCAGTTTGCACGGCTCTTTTCAATGGAGAAGAAAACGCTGCATCAAAATCCTCATTCTTCAGGATTTCCGCAATTTTTTTTGCCTGACGCAAACCATTTTCATTCAAAGGTGTTTGTGAAAGTCCCTGATAGCGCTTCTGTACATTAAAATCAGTTTGCCCAT
>JANLGZ010000091.1 GCA_024653905.1 archaeon | reverse complement strand
TCAGACCTTACTGAAACCCCTAAAAAATCTTTAGCTATCCCTCTGCATTCAGGATACATGCTTTCACCAGGCTCTACTCTGGCTTCATTAGCTGCGGCTAATTGTAAACATAAGTCAACTTCTTTTGCTGAATCCCAAGAATCAAACATTGAAGCTGAAGCTTGAACAAATAATAAAAATGCTGCAAACACAATGAAAGAACCTATAAGTTTAGGTAAATGAACATCTTTCCCTGCAATTTTTAAGTAAATAATTCTCCTCATAATTTACACCTGAAAGTAATACAATTAATTCATATATAAACATTCCCCTTACACACAAAAAACAGAACACTCACATCAGACTATTAAAAAACAACAGAAAACAAAGCAAAATTAACAACAGAGAATATTTTTGATATATTTTTACAAAAAAAACCTCTAACCATGTAAAAAATTCCTAATCGAATGAATTGGAAGCTTTTTAATAGTTTTACATGGAATTTCCATAGTAACCAAAAGAATTCTTTCTTTACAGAGAAAGTTCTTTTTTTTGGTTAAGCTTCCTTCCGGAATCTGAGATTCTGGGAGGCCGTGTACCAGAATGGTACCCGGTTTCTTTCTTCCAAGAAAGAAAAAAGTTAAGGGCTTGTGGTCTAGTGGCTATGACATCTCCTTTACACGGAGAGGATCGGAGGTTCGAGTCCTCCCTGGCCCATCAAATCCATCCGCAGGATGGATAACATGGATTAGTACATTTTGATGCAACTTTTGACAAAAGTTGCTTCGAGTCCTCCCTGGCCCATCCAAGCTGCTCCTCAGAATGGAGCAGATATCGTCCCGCTTACAGCAGGATATAATGCAAGAAAAAGGTCTCGAAAAAAACTTGGTTTTTCTGAGCTTTGCATAACCTATTTATAAAGTTTCTAACCAATTTAATTGGAGGTTTTCACTTATGGTATTGGAATTAATCGCAGGAGCAATAATAGTACTAGGAATTGTTGGCGCAATCTGGTTTGTTTTTGCATACAATGGTTTTGTTCAGTTAAAGAACAGAATTGATAATGCATGGAGCCAGATAGATGTACAGCTGAAACGAAGGTTTGATTTGGTTCCTAATCTTGTTGAAACAGTAAAGGGGTATGCTAAACATGAAAAAGGAACATTTCAGCAGGTTACAGAAGCAAGGGCAGCAATAACAAAAGCAAAAGGAGTAAAAGCACAGGCAGAAGCAGAAAACTTTTTGTCAAGTACTTTGAAAAGTTTGTTTGCTGTTTCAGAAGCTTATCCTGATTTGAAAGCAAATAAAAATTTTATGATGCTTCAGGAAGAATTAGCAGGAATCGAATCGAAAATTGCGTACACAAGGCAGTTTTACAATGATGAGGTTTTGAAGTACAACACTAAAAGAGAAACGTTACCAAGCAACATTATAGCTTCGCTTTTTGGTTTTGGAAAAAGAGATTATTTTGAAATTGACAAAGCAGCAAAAGAACCAGTTAAGGTAAAGTTCGACTAGGGGCTTTTAAATGTATGAACAAATATCTGAGAACAAGAGAAACACAATTTTTCTTGTTCTTGGGTTTTCTATTTTTATAACTTTTTTATCATGGGCGCTTGGAGAAGTTTGGTTCTCAGGCGGAGGACCAATAGGTATAATTCTGGGAATAATTTTTCTCATAATTTTTGTAGGGTTTAATTATTTTTACGGCGACAAAGTAGTGCTGAGTATTTCTGGTGCAAAGGAACTTCAAAAAGAAGACCAGCCATATTTATTTAATTTAATTGAAGGACTTGCGTTAGCCGCAGGAATCCCGAAACCAAAAGCTTACGTGATTAACGACACGGCTTTGAACGCATTCGCAACAGGAAGAGACCCTAAACACGGAATAATAGTTGTTACTTCAGGGATTTTACAAAAACTCAACAGAGAAGAATTAGAAGGGGTTGTCGCACACGAGATGAGTCACATAAAAAATTATGATATTAGATTAATGATGCTAATAGTAGTTTTTGTTGGATTGAGTGCACTGCTCAGCGATATTTTACTAAGAAGCGTTCTCTGGGGAAGGCACGATAATAGAGGAAGCGGACAAATGCAGATTGTGCTTTTGGTTGGAGGAGTTATTTTAGCAATTTTAACCCCTATTGTTGCAATGCTGATTAAATTTGCGATTTCAAGGCAAAGAGAATATTTAGCCGATGCAAGTGCAGCGCAATTAACCAGAAATCCAAATGGTTTAGCTAATGCATTGAAAAAAATATCAAATGATAAAGAAATATTAGAAGCAGCAAACAAAGCAACCGCTCATTTATACATTGATAATCCTTTGAAGAACAGAAAAGGATTAATGGACGGAATGTTTTCAACACACCCGCCGATAGATGAAAGAATCAAAAGACTGGAAGCAATGTGAAATTAGGGATAATACTTCCCATCTGAAAAAGCATTTATACATATAAGACATTAATTCTTGCAATGAAAATTAGATATTTAATCGGTTCGGCTATATCGCTGATTTTTCTTCTACAATCACTTGGAATGGCAAATGTTATACCTATAGAAAATGCATTAGAATTTCTTGGACAAAGCGCAGACCCATTATTAACATTCATCTCTCTATTTGTTTCTTTTTTTATAATCATTATTATTGACAAGTTAGCTGAAGAAGCATTCAAAAGAAACTTTAACACAAGTATTCTTGATTCTTTCTCAAATTCGTTCATGAATACTTTTGTAATAACATTCTTCGCATTCTGGATAACTTGGATAACTATAAGTTTTACAATGGAAAACGCATCAATTTTTGACGCTTCAGTAAATCCGGCAATTCTAAACTATTATGTTTTCTGGTCAGTGTTACTTTTAACTTTTATACAAATTATACCCTTGAAGTATAAAGAAAAAAAAGAGTTTGAAAATGAATATAAAGACTTAATTAATAAAACAAAACAAGGGAAACTAGGAATCGAGACTTTTATTAATGAACAACAAAAGTTAGTGAAAAAAACTACTAAAAAAGAAGGAAAATTTGAATGAAAAAATTAATTATAATAATCTTTCTGCTTTTTCTAAGCTCGTTTGTTTTGGCACAAGAGTTCAGACCATCCACCGTAAAAACAATGGATGTGACAATAACATCCGAGGCAACAGGAAGCTTTGCAGGAACAATAACAAGAGGAGATGAACTTGAAATATTTTTTATTACAATTCAAGAGGAGCCAAAACAAGAACTTATCAGTTTGGAAGAATACATGGAAATTGGAGGAGAAATAATCAAACCAGTTTATATTGAAAGAGACGAATTGAAATATGCACAATACAAAATAAGCGATCTTTATAATTATGCAAAAACAAACACTTTCAAATTAATCAGAAAAGCAAGAATAAAACGAACATCTTCTTTTGGACTCGGAGAAGATTATAATCTGAAAAAAGAAATTACAGAATTTTCTGAATTCAAAAAAGCAACAGGTTACATAGAGGTTGATGACCAGGAACTGAGAAGCAAAGTATCTTTGGAATTTAATTCCGATTCACAAATAGAAACTGTGAGGCAGATAACTGAATGGGTGAACAATAATATTGAGTATGATTTTGAAAATTATTATGATGCAACTTATTCCGCAAAAGAAACTTACAATTCACGAGCGGGTGTTTGTGATGAGTTTGCAAATCTGACCGCGGCATTCACAAGAATAAAAGGAATTCCGACAAAATATGTTACAGGAATAAGCTTTGATGGCGAGAGATTTGGACTTCATGGATGGTTAGAAGTTTATTTGCCAGGAACAGGATGGATAGGGGTTGATTCAACTTACGGAGAAGCTGGTTATTTAGATGCTGCACATTTTACTATTGCAAAAACAACAGATGCAAACAAAGCAATTGATTTGATTGCAATCACAAGAAGCAGAGAACCTATAACAATAACAACAAATCTTGATTTGCCTAAAGTTGAAATAAATTCTGTTGAATTTTTTGAAAATCTGACAGAAGTTAAGTTGAATAAACCTGAACAGGTTTCCCCTGAAGAACTTTTTAAGATTACTGCAGAAATAAAAAATATTTCAGGGAAAAAAGTAATAATGCCAATCGGACTTGTGCTTCATGAAAAGTTTAGTATTGAAAATAATGAAAAACTTGTTTTCTTTGAGATTGATGAAACCAAAACAATCACTTGGGAAGCAAGAGCCCCTAACGAAAAAGTTGAAGGAGGGTATTATACTTATGGATTGATTCTGCTTTTGCCAGACGAAAACATAAGCGATACAATAAAAGTAATTCCTTCAAAAGATTACACTGATAGCGGAGCAAATATTAGAGTAAAGGATGTGAGCCCTTTCATTAATGAAAAAAATTTAGAACTTAAAATAATTTTAGAAAACCTTGGAAATGGAAAAGGGAGTGTTTTTGTTGAAATTTTATTTGAAGGAAATCAAGTAGAGGCAAATGAAATTATTTTACATGAATTTGAGGAAAAAAATCTTGATTACATTGTGAGAAATATTAGACCCGGAAAAATAACTGTGAAAATAAACACTCCCGAAGAGAAAGTATTTGAAATACAAATCCCTGAAAAAGAAGAAACACTAGTGGTTCAAGTAAAAGAACCTGAAGAAAGTACATTCGAAGAAAATGGAAACACAATACCAATCATTGCAATAGTAAGCGGACTGCTTCTTGGATTAGTTATACTGCTGATGATGGCGCTGAGAAAATGACTCTAAAAACAGCTGCGGGCAAAATCAGCAAAACCGAAGCAATTGCCAATTTTAGAGCAAATAAAGGAAAAACAGAATTGTTATATACTTCTTCTTATTTATTTTAAAACACATGACTCAAAAACATGCCCTCCTGACACTTGTGTTTTTTATTGCACTGTTTTCAGGAATTGTATTCTCAGGAGAAGTGTCTAACTCATCCTCAGGATTAGTCGCGGTTTATCATTTCAATGATGGCACTGCGAATGATTTCTCAGGAAATAGCAATAATGGAATTATAAGCGGAGCAACATATACTGCGGCAGGCGGAAAATTCAGCGGAGCTTTTAATTTTGACGGCGTCAATGATGGGATTTCAATCACAAATACAGGTGCTTTTAATTTTGCAGGACCTTTTTCGGTTTCTGTCTGGGTAAAAATAGTGAATAATGGAGCTCTTGAAAGAATTGTTTCAAACTGGTGGGACTCAGGAGGACAATCGTTCCAATTATTCTATGATTCCAGAACAGCAAAAGTATTCGGATTTGAAATGCAGGCATCAAGCAAAGTAAACTCAACATTCTCAACAATTGTTGACCAGACACAATGGTACCACATAGTGGGAACCTATGATGGTTCAAACCAAAAACTTTATGTTAATGGCGAACTCAAAAACACCAAACCAAATTCAGGAACGCCCGTTGTCACAACCAATCCGATTTACATCGGCAGAAACCGCACAGGACAATATTTCAATGGAACAATAGATGATGTTGCAATATGGAATAGAGCATTAAGTGCTGCTGAGATACAAGAAATTTATTCCGGAATAACGCCCCCATCAGGCACATGCTACGACATTACAGGAGATGATATAATAGATATTTTGGATCTTGTACAGGCAGGAAACAAAATAGGCACAGCAGATTCAACAGCCGACATAAACGACGACGGAATAGTAAACGTATTTGATCTGATTTTTTTGGTGCAACACTTTGGGTCATGCACTAATCCTGAACCCCAACTAACAGTTTCGGCAAACCCACAATCAACAACATTCACATCCTCGCAATCGGTTTCACTCTCATCAAACGATGCAACAGCTTCCATTTATTACACAATTAATGAAACACCTCCTACATCAAGCTCAACATTATACAATTCGCCGATTTTAATCACCTCAACAACAAAACTAAAATTCATTGCAATAAAAGGAAACCAACAAAGCAATGTAATAACAGAAAATTACACTAAAATAGTTGAAGGACCAGCCCCTATTGCAGTAATTGGAAATTCTGTCACTCAGAACATTGCTCCCCTTACTGTTCTTTTCAGTGGTGCTGATTCAACAGCATCCGGAAGTGCTGAGCTTACAGACTGGGAATGGGATTTTGGAGATACTTCCTCTGCAGACTCTAGTACAGGAAAAGGAAAACTTGTTACTCACAGGTTTGACAACCCAGGAACATATACTGTAAAGCTCAGAGTAAAAGATTCTGAAGGAATTGTTTCACAGGCAACAGAAATAACAATCACTGCATTGCAGTTCACAGGAACTGTATATTATGTTTCAAACACAGGAGACAATGCAAATAATGGCCTGAGCGAATCAGCACCGTTCAAAGATTTGGATTATGCAATTACGACTGCAAAAGCAACATCAACAAGCGCAGTTCCAAACAAAATCCTGCTTAAGAAAAATAATGAGTGGCTAGTAATAGGCAGGATTTCAATTGACAAAAGGATTTTCATTGATTCTTATGGAAGCGGAGAAATGCCTTTGGTGAAATTCACTAATTTCACTTATCCTCCTGCAACTAACAGAAGCGACTTATATTTAATTGGCGGAGGAATCAGAATTGAAAATATAAGATTTGATTGTGTACCAACACCAGACCACCCCAAATGCGGAGGAATTACTGCATGGAGTTCAAATTCAATTATAAGAAATGTTATAATTGAAAATGCCAGAATATCAGGTCAATTACCAAGCAGAGGGCTTGTAGTTGAAGACACCATTATAAGATATGCAGGCGGATCAGGAATATCAGCAGATGGCAATTACATTACTATAAGACGAAGTACTTTAGAGGGCTCTGGAAGTGACAACGGACTTGACCACCAGCTTTATCTTTCAAGAGGCGAAAACTGGCTGATTGAAGATTCGCTGTTTGATGGCACAGGCGGTCATGGTAATTTTGGCATGAAAATAAACAGCGCAAGACATGTGATAATCAGAAATGTGGAAGTAAGGAACACAAGGAACGGGATAAGTATAGGCACTAATAATCATTCCTACGAATGGCTCAGCGAAGATGTAACCATTGAAAACAGTAGCAGCCACAATAATGGTAGTGACAATCAAACTGCTGCAGTATTTATAGATGGAGTAAAAGACGTTACAATAAGGAACAACCTGTTCTACAATAATGTAAACAAACCAAACCCTGACGGCGGGCAGGCAGCAATAGGTTTTGCCGGAGACAACAAAGGGCAATTAGGTACAATAAAAATTTACAACAATGTTTTTTATGAAAATAGAGTAAGGGACATTCTTGTACCGAGCATTAATTATATAGTTGATATAAAGAACAATATTTTTTACAGAACCGTTGTCTTGGTTTCTAACAGCTTATTACATTTCACCACAGGAGCAGGTGCATCAGCACTGAACAGCAATACAGTAATCAACAATAACCTTTACTATTATCCTGTGATAGGACAAAACATAATCAAAATTGGAAACACAACCTATGCCATGGACTGGATGAAAAGCAACGGTTATGAAACAAATGGACTCTGCAATTCAGGTGATGACAACGTTTGCGACGATTATAATCCTTTGTTTTCAAATCCAGTTTCTTTCAATTTCAGTCTGGCATTAAATTCACCAGCAATCGACAGTGGCACTTTTATCAAATCAATGCTTTACGACTTCCAAGGAATTTCAAGACCACAGGGATCTGCTTATGATTTAGGCGCATATGAAAGCGGATAAAAAAAGTAAACAAACCCAAAATTAATACTTTTGAAATGGCTTAAAAAAATTATTTTATTTTTCTTTTATTTCTTCCGCGCAAATTTGGTAAATCAGGATGGTTTTTTTTAAACATGCTTCTTGCATTTGTTGCTTTACGAACATTAATAATTTCACCAACACGCCTCATCAAACCCACTAACTGCAAAGGAGATGCGTGTGGTCTTTTTGAAATCATATCAATAATAGCAGCATAATTAACTTTAGGGGGCCTTCCTCTCTTTACAGATGTTTCTGGTTTAGGAGTAGGAACTTTAACAGATTTAACTTTTGAGGGAGGAGGTATAAACCGTCGTATGCCCTTTACATCCACAAATACGTTGGAACTTATCACTTTTCTCCTATCTCTAAAAGCCATATTAAAAGTACATTTACATGATTATTAATTGTTGTTGTCTTTTTGCATTGGCTGATTTTCTGGGTTAAATGGCCTTTAGGTTTAAAGAAGTTGTTTTTTAGAAAATGAGTTTTAAAAGCATTTGCGTGCGGAAATCATTCTAACCAAAAGAGTTCATTCTTTTTTGGCCAAAATTTTTTCTATCTTTTTAAGAAAGAAAAAAGGTTGCGACCGTGGTCTAGTGGCTATGATTGTGCCTTGCCAAGGCTCAGGCCCGGGTTCAATTCCCGGCGGTCGCACTTACAATTCTATTAAGTTAAAGAGTACAACTGTTCAAAAGTAAAAATGAATTCCCCTTGTTCGGAAATAATAATGCAATTATTCTGATCTTTAATACAATTCACTTGCAAATCGTGCGGTCCGTCAAGCGCTGAAACAGAACAAGAATACTTCTTTTCAGAATCGGTTTTTGTTTCTGAACAGGAACAACTATTAACTGCCCAGTCAAGATCACCAGCTTGGATTTTTGCTTGAGACAAACAGTTTTCTTCAACCAATGAAAGTTTTATCGTTGCCCACAAAGAATCATTACTTAATACAAAAGAATCTGGAACCTCAGAAGTATTGGAATTGTCAACAACAGGGGAAGAATTAGGGGGTTCTGTAACTGAATTTGGAATCCCTGTATTTTCTTTCGGGGTTTCTGCAATCTGAGAATCAGGCAAGTGTTCTGGAAAACTAATGAAAAAAACAAGTGCGGCAATAATTATAATTATCAGAAAAATTAATCCTGCTACCAGCAATGCTACCCCTCCGAAAACCACAAGCTTATGCTTTTCTATAACTCCTTTATCTTCTTCCATAAAATATTCACTATTTCCTCTGTTACTTCGTCAATTTTTTTTGACGCATCAACTATTCTGATGTTTTCTTCGGGAAAAATTTCTTTTAATGAAAGAAACTCTTGACGCACTTTTTCCAGAAATTCTTTTTTTTCAAAAACTTCCTTCACTGATCTTTTTGAATCGGAATCTATTCTTTGCAAAGCAACATCAACAGGAAGATCCAAAACGAAAATTAAATCAGGAACAGCCATCCCATTGTGAAGCTCAATGATTTTTTCTAATTCTATACCCTGAATTAACTGATAAACAAAAGTACTGTATTTGTATCTGTCACACAAAATTATTTTGCCTTTTTTTAAAGCAGGAATTATTTCCTTACCCAAATGTTCCTCCCTATCAGCAACATAAAGATTCAAAAACTGCTGAGCATTAACATCAGGATTCACATGAGTGTTAAGTAATTCTCTTACTTTTTTTCCATAAAAGCCATTAGTGGGTTCGGCAGTGATTAAAATTTGATTTTCAAAAATTCCTTTTTCTACAAGAAATTTTCTAATTTCGGAAATAATAGTCCCTTTTCCAGAACCATCAATACCCTCAAAAACAATGAATTTGCCAGACATAACATAAATTAAGTCATAAAACTATTTTAAGATAGATTTGCCCAAAAAGCATGAATTTTAAAAGCTTGTTTAGGGAAAATTCAATACCAAAAGAAGTTCTTTTCTGAAACGAATAGTTTTCTTTTGGTCGAGCTTTTCTTTTTCGCAAAAAGAAAAGGTCGCATCCGTGGTGTAATGGTTAGCATTAGAGCCTTCCACGTCAGAACCCAGAGGGTTCCGACACCTCCGCAAAAACAGGAGGCCAGGAACCATAACTGACGAAGTAAGCTCTCGGTCGGGGTTCGAGTCCCCGCGGATGCATTCTAATTTCAGTTATATTTTTTAGTAAATAAAACATTAAACTTGAATTAAAAATTAAATTTTGGATTTGGATTTATGACGGGGCAAAAGCCCCAATTTTTCATCATAAACACCTCCAATTGTATTTTTTTCATTTAAACTAAATTTTATACAACGTGTTTTTTGGTTATTTTTTTCTGCGATTAGGCGGAAAAGGATCACCTATAATGATTCTTACTTCACCTCCGCTAAATTTACTGCTTGTAAAATCTTGTTTTGGTTTCATTCTTTTTCCCCTCATAATAAAACACTAAAAACATTGTTTCGTTTTTATTAATAAATCTGGCGACCAAGAAAAGGCACTATTACGGGATTTCTGGCAGTTTAAAGGGTTTTTTTCAGAAAAAAAGAATAAAAATCACAATAACCCTAAAATAAAACACGAAACTTAGAAATTTAACACTTTCAGGGTAAAATGACTTAAATTTAACAAAAATTTAGAATTATGTAATATTTTTATATGTTTTGGGCAAATAACTATTTATGATTAATAATAATGGTTATTCGTTATCCGAAGCCGTAAGAAAAGAAATTGAATCCCAACCTCACATAAAAAACTCTTTAAGCGAGGGTGTGATCAATTATTCTGCTTTAGCAAGAAAAATTATCCCTGAACTTGAAATTACGCTTGAAAAAGAAATTCATGAAGAATCAGTAATTGTTGCAATTAAAAGATATGCGGATGAAATGAAACCAATTGAAAACGAAGCAACTTATATTGAAACTTTTGCAAATTCGGAAGTAATGCTACAGGATGATATGTGTTATGTGCATTTCAAAAAGAATCCTGAAGTAATTAAAAAAATTGACAAACTATTTTCAAGCGAAGACTGGAAAATGGGGGAAATGAGAGTACTAATTCAGGGTGCAGACCAAATAATGGTTATAACCAAGAAAAAAAGAATTAAGGAAATTCTGGAAGAATTACGAGATGATGTAATTTACTCAATAGAAGATAATGCTCTTGTGAGTTTCAGAATGCCTTTTGAATCTTTTTCCACGTATGGAATTTTAGCTGAAATGTCAAACAGGCTTGCAAAAAAAGGAATTAATATAGAAGTTCTTACAAGCCCGCCGGACGTACATTTTTTAGTAGATGAAAAGGACGCTGAAAAAACATACGGGTTGTTTAAGAAACTTATTAATGATTCTAAAGAATTGTACGAAAAACAAAAGAAATAATAAATAATGAAACTTAAAGTATTCTATTTCTATAATAAAGATTGATTATATGAAACACACAAAAATGCAGCAAATAGGATTGGAAAGAATTTACAGATTATTTGAATTAGCAGAGCAGGAAATGAAAAATCCTAAACGGAGCAAAAGATATATTAAACTTGCAATTGAAATAGGAAAAAAAACAAGAGTCAGGTTTCCAAGTGAATTGAAGGAAAAATTCTGCAAAAAATGCAATTCTTTTCTGAACAAAACTAATTCTGAAACAAAAAAAACAGAAACAATGAAAATAATAAAATGCAAAGACTGCGGTTTTGAAAGAAAAACTGGGTTAAAACCAAAACAATAAATACCCCAAAAAACTATTGGATTATAATATGCAAAAAGCACAGGGGGCACTGGAATATTTACTGCTTATAGGCGGAGCTGTACTCGTGGCAGTAATAGTAATAACATTAATACTTTCAATCTCGAGCACAGGCGGAACGCAGGTTGATGCACAGGCAAAAAGCGCATTCGACTTTATAACAGAACAAAGGGAGCTGAGAACAGGAGGGGCAGATTTATGTTCAGGCGGAACACCAGACGAAATTTTAGATGCAGGGGAGCAATGCGATAGTTCTAATTTAAACGAAAAAACATGTGTTTCGCAGGGTTTTGATGGCGGAACACTCAGCTGCGATAATAACTGCAGGTTTGATGTTGGCAGTTGCACCGGCAGTTGCACTCCAATAACAATCTGTTCTGCGGAACAGGTTTGCGGTTCTGTCTCAGATGGTTGCGGCGGACAAGTGAACTGCGGAACCTGTTCAGGAGGACAAACATGCAATGCATCAAACCAATGCGTACTCGCATGCGGACCGGGACACATAAATAATGAAACTACCTGCACCGCAACACTGATTGCGAGTTATGACGGATATGTAACTTCAAATGATGACTCTACTTACCCGAACCCTGGTTTTTTTGACACTGAAACAAAAATAAAAATCAGCAAACTTGCAGAATTTGGCGGGTATAATAACGGATTTGCGGAATGGGACACAGCAGCAATACCTGATTCCGCAATAATAAATTCAGTGGATTTTAAGTATGAAGCAACATCTGATTTAGTGAAAGCAAAAATAAACAATTTTAACAACGCCAAACCAAGCACAACAACCACAGCAGAGGCAAAATATGATAATGCCAGCAATGGAACAATTTATGTTTTTTTAACATTTATGCCTACTTTTCCGGCAGCAGGAGCCAATCAAACAATCTCTTTAGGCGACAGCGCCAAAACTGAACTGAAGAACAAACTTGCAGCAGATAATTTTTTCGCAATCGGAATTAGAACAGAAAAACCGTTTTTCTATGATCCAGGAACAGGGGTTTCTGAAATTTCTTCAGAAGACAACACTACTGCAAACCCTGAACCAACATTGATTGTGAATTATACCCCCGCATAAAAAAAGGAACCCCCATTGAAACGGCTTTTTATAATTAAACAACAGACCTCTCGGGGCTTGGTCAAAGCACATGACCATAAAACCAAGCTTTTTAAAGGTTTCCAAGGCGAATTAATGTTACTTCTAATTTTAGAAGTTTATCCCTGTTGGGATTAAAACAAGCAAACTCCGAGAGGAGACAAAAAGGTGTAAAAAAATGGGTATATTTGACGTGCCGGCAGGAATGCTGATAGAAGAGGTTGCCAAAGAACTGAAAGGCAAAATTCAACAGCCAGAAATATTTACTTATGTAAAAACAGGCGCTCATAAAGAAAGAGCTCCGAATAACCCTGATTGGTTTTTTGTTAGAAACGCAAGCATTCTTTATCAAATTTATAAACACGGTTCAACAGGAACAGGAAGCCTAAGAACCTATTATGGCGGAAGGAAAAACAGAGGAGTTAAACCTGAAGCAAAAAGAAAAGCATCAGGAAAAGTAATCAGAGTATGTTTGCAGCAACTTGAAAAACACGGTTTGCTTAAAAAAGAAAAAAAAGGACGAATAGTGACAGGCCAGGGAGAAAAATTACTTTTTACAAAATCAAAAGAAGTTCAAAAAGCAGTTGATGAAATCAACAAGAAAAAAGTAATGGAAAAAAAGGAAAGAATGGATAAAATAGAAGCAAACGTGAAAAAAAGAATAGAGGAAAAGAAAGCAGCATTGCAGAAAGCAAATGAAGAAGCACAGAAAGAAAAAGAAGCGCAAAATAAAGAAGCACAAGCGAAAGAAATTTCAAGCGAAAAAAAAGAACAACCTACGACCAAAGGAAGTCCAGAAGGGAAAGGGGAAAAGCATGAGCCAGGACCTGAAGGAAAAAAAGCTTGAAGAATTAAAACAGAAATATTTAGAACAAGCGGAGGAAGAAAAACAAGCACAAGAAATGGAAGCCAAAATACAAAGCGTTCTGAAAAGCATCTTGACAGAAGAAGCAAAACAGAGGCTGGGTAATGTGAGGCTTGTTAACAAAGAATTGTACACCAGAGCATTTCAGGCTATTATGGGCTTGGTGCAAAAGGGAATGATTCAGGAAAAATTGAACGAGGAACAATTGAAGGAAATTTTAAGACAATTGAACAACCGAAGAGACATTAATATTACAAGAAAGTGATTTTTATGGGTAGAAAAACTGAAGAAGAAAAAGAATTTTTGATTTCGGCAAGAAAAGAAATCGGCTCAGGTTTAACTAACGCGCCAGTTTGGATACTACAAAAAGCAGGAAAAAGAATTTACAACAAGCGCGGTAATAGACACTGGAGACAGACTGATTTGGGAAATTTATTCAAGAAGAAACAAAGAGAACAAGGAAAGGTTAAAAATATTAAAAAAACAAAAAGCGGTAAAAAAAAGATTACAAGTTTAAAGAAAAGAAGAACTGGTAAGAAAGACGGTGGACGAAGATGAAGGGCGAACAAGCAGAATACACAATTGGTTTGAGAAACGCATTCATGTTTCCTCCTAAAAAAAGAATCAGGAAAGCGCTGAATGTAATAAACAGATTTGTGAAAAAACACACAAGAGCTAAAGAAACAAACATCAGCAATGAAGTTAATGAAGAATTGCATAAGAACTCGAAAAATATTCCTAGAAGAGTTAATGTTGTTTTACTTAAAGAAAATGATAAGGTTACTGTTTTCTTACAAAATGGAAAGCAATTGAAAGCTTATTTAGAGCAAAAAGCAAAAGACAAGAAAAAGAAAGAAACAGAGAAGAAACCAAAAGAAGATAAAAAAGAAACAAAAAAAGAAGCTGAAGAAGATCAAGAAAAGAAAGAAAAGCTTGAAGAAAAAAAGGCTAAAGAAACAGTGGCCAAGGCCATTGAAATGAAAAGAAAATAGGGGTTTTTATTTTGAATTTTGAAAGGGTTAATTTGAGAAGCAGCCCTTATGTGGGAATCTTTGGGATTGCGACTGATGAATTTGTTTTAGTTCCAAATTCTGTTTTGCCAAAAGAACTTAAAAAAATAGAAACAGAACTGGAAGTAAAATCAATCAAGGCAAATCTTGGAGGAACATCCTTATTAGGAATTCTTGCAACGGGAATTGATAACAAATTAGTTGTTTCAAGCATTGTTGAAAAAGAAGAAATAAAAACTCTTGAAAAAGAAGGGCTGGAAATATTACAAATTGGCGGTTACACAGCTACAGGAAATTTACTGGCTTTGAACAATAATGGTGGAATAGCAAGTACATTGTTCACTGAAAAAGTAGTAAAAGAATTAGAAGGCTTTTTTGGGGTCAAATTCAAGGTTATGAATATTGCCGATAGCGATTTGACAGGGGCTTGTGTAACAGTAACAAATAAAGGGTTTATCACCCACCCAAATATTAACGAAAAAGACTTCAAGGAACTAAAAAAGATTTTTGGAGTTAATGGACAAGCAACAACCGCTAATTACGGGGATTTGTTTGTGGGAAACAGCGTATTGGCAAACTCGAACGGAGTTATTGTTGGAGAGCTTACATCAGGAATAGAATTATCAAAAATTGACGAAGGATTGAGGGGAGATTAATGACAGAAAAAACATTTTTAGTAAAAGGGATTTATAAGGAACAACAGGAAGAAAAAAAGTTTTCAAAAGAAATTAATGCGGTTAATGAAACCTTTGCAAAAGAAAAAGCATTCTCCCTCATAGGTTCAAAACACAAACTTAATAGGCACCGTATTACAATTAATGAAATAAGCGAAAAAAAGTGATTAAATGGCTGAAAAAAAAGTGCAATTAACAGGAAACCAATTAATGCAAATGGCTGCACAAGAACAACAAAAACTTGCACAAATTAATAATCAAATAGCAAGGTTTCAGGAATTCAAAACAGAATTGCAGGCAGCTAAAGATGTTTTAACCGAAATTGCAAATAACAAAAAAGGCGATAAAATTATGATTAATCTTGGTGCGGGCATTTACATGAAAGCAACAATAGATGAAACAGCAAAAGCAGTGAGTTCACTTTCGGGAAATGTTTTCAAAGAAAAAAATTCAAAAGAATTAATCAAAATGCTTGAAAATAAAATCGGGAACATGAACAAAACAATAGGAAAAATTGCTGAAGACCAACAAAAAGCAATGGCAAGAGTAAACCAGCTTGAACAAGTTTTGAATGCAGGAAGACAGCACATACAAAGACAAAAAGCCGGACAGAATTAATACCAAAGCCATAATACATTAAGTTTATGTTTGATTTCCTAAAGAAAAAGGTCGCTAATTTTACAGATAAATTAAAGGAAAAACTTCAAAAGCAGGAACCTAAAAAAGAACCTGTAATTGAAAAAGAAATTCCAAAAGAACAACCTAAAGAGGTTGCTGAAACTAAAAAAGAACCAAAAGAAGTTATTGTTAAAGAAGAAACTATTTCTGAAGAAGTGATTGAGAATGAGGAAGTAGAAGAACCTATTTATGATGAAGCTGAATCACAAATTGAAGAACCTGTTATTACCAAACAAGAAGAAATTTTCGAACCTGAAATAAAAGAAGATACAGAAAAGGAAGATTTTCTTATAGGCGGAGAAGATAAAAGTGCAGAAGAAAAAGTTAAGGTAATACGAGAAGATGAGAAAAGGGAATTAAAAGCAAAAGTTGGTTTTGGAAAAAAACTTTTTGGTTTTGTAGGCGGCAAGATTAAAATTACGGAAAAAGAAGCAGGAGAATTTTTTGAGGAATTTGAATTAAGCTTGTTAGAATCTGATGTAGAACAGGATACCGCAGAAGCAATTGTAAATGAATTAAAAGAAAGATTAATTGGAAAAGAAATTTCTGTAAAAGAAGATGTAGGAGAATTTCTAAAAAAAGAAGTCAGGAGTTCGCTTGAAAAAATAATGGAAACAGAAAAAATAAATTTGCTCTCAAGGAAAGAGAAACCATTAAAGATTTTATTTTTAGGCCCAAACGGAGCAGGCAAAACAACCTCTATTGCAAAAATTTCCAAATATTTTATGAACAACGGAAAAAGTGTTATTTTAGCAGCTGGAGATACATTCAGGGCAGCGGCAATAGATCAATTGGAGGAGCACGGGAAAAAACTAGGGGTTAAAGTTGTGAAGCATAATTACGGAAGCGATCCTACCGCTGTTGCATTTGACGCGGTTAAAGCAGCAGAAGCAAAGGGAATTGATGTTGTTTTAATTGATTCTGCAGGAAGACAGGACACTAACAAAAATTTAATTGAGGAACTTAAAAAAATTGAACGAGTCATTAAACCAGACGTGAAATTATATGTGGGCGAAGCTTACACAGGACAGGGCCTTTTGCAACAAGCTAGTGAATTTGATAAGGCAATTGGGATTGATGGATTTGTACTTACAAAAATTGATACAGATACAAAAGGCGGGACTGCAATTTCACTACTTTACAAATTGAAGAAACCGATTGTGTTTGTTGGAACAGGGCAGAGATATGAAGACCTCTTGGAATTCAAACCTGAGTTTATTATTGATAGGATTTTGTAATGATTTGCTAGATGCATTTATAAAGATTTAGAATTTCAATAATCTAAGTGATTTTTTTATGAAAGTTAAAGAACTAAAAGCAAGAGCAGCAGTACCAGAAATAGAACTTGAAATAACCTCAAAAGGTGAAACCAGGAAATGGGTTAATGAAAAAGGAGCCGGAACTGTATGTAACTGTGCAGGAAAGGATGAAACCGGTGAAGTAAGCCTTAGCCTATGGAATGAGCAGACAGATCAGGTCGAAGAAGGAGATAAAATCAAGATTTCTAATGGTTGGTGCTCAGAATTCAGAGGCCAAATACAACTTGGCACAGGCAAACAAGGAACACTTGAAGTGCTAAAATAACATTGTGGCCTGATTCTGGCAAAAAGGGTTTACTTTAAATAGTTGAAAAGCACCTATTAATATAGGATTGGATTTCAACAAATAACCTTATTCTATGAGTGATAATTCATTAGGCAGGTTTTTGATTGACGTCCGCACGTTATTTGAAAAATAAGTACATGGGGGAAATTAAATGAATGGCAAAAGAGGAAAATTTGGCGCAATTCCAGTAAAAGAAGGCGACATCTACGATGTTGAAATCGAAGGAATTGGTGAAAAAGGCGACGGAATTGCTAGAGTTAACAACTATGTGATTATAGTGCCTAACGTGCAGAAAGGAGATAAAGTAAAAGTAAAGATTAATGCTGTAAGAGGCAAAGTAAGCTTCGGGGAAGTTATTGGAGATTCTGATGCTGCTGATGGTGAGACAGAAGCACAAACAGATGAAGAAGCAACAGAGACTGAAGAAGCAGAAGAAACTGAAGAGGACACCGAGGAAGAGACCGAGGATGATCCTGAAGAAGATTCTGATGAAGAAGAAAAAAAGGAGGAATGATTCACAATGACATCTTTAAACGACCTATTAGGAATGGAATCTAACGAAGAGTTCAGAATGGAACTACTCGCACAAGAGTTCAAAATGAGAAAAAAACAGCCTGAAGCATGGACTAAAACAAAATACAGACCATATGCTAATTTCAGAACCAAAAAGAAAGAAGTACCAGAAGGAACTGAAGTAAAGAAAGTAATTCAAGAAGTAGCAAAGGCTTAATAACAAACGGAGGGTTTTTCCCTTCTATTTAATTCTTTTTTTATAATACAATCTACTATATTTTAGTGATAACTATGGGCCTTGGAGAAAACTTGAGAAAAGCAGTGGAAAAACTGAGGAATAGTTCAGAAATTGATAAAGCAACTGTAAAAGAAGCAGTGAAAGAACTACAAAGAGCACTTATTAGTTCAGATATGGAAATAGGGCTTGTTCTGAAATTAAGCAAGCAGATTGAAGAAGCTGCATTTCAAGATTTGCCAAAAGGAATTAGCAGAAAAGAGCATGTGATTAAAGCTACTCATGATAATCTTGCTGAAATTTTAGGAGGTCATGCAAAGCCCCCAGAAAAACCTGAAAAAATTTTACTTGTTGGATTGTTTGGTTCAGGAAAAACAACAACGGCAGGAAAAATTGCAAAATGGTATATTAAAAGAGGATTAAAAGTCGGGGTTATTGCAGCAGATGTTTTCAGGCCGGCTGCGTTTAAACAATTACAAACTATTGCAGAAAAAGTTAAAGCAGATTTTTATGGAAATGAAAAAGAAAAAAATGCAGTAAAAATAATTGAACAAGGATTAAAAGAATTCAAGGAACATGATTTGATTATTTGTGATTCAGCAGGAAGAAGTGCATTAGATGAAGAACTTACAAAAGAAATCAAGCAAATTGAAAATGTTTTCAAGGCAAAAGAAAAATGGTTAGTGGTTGGTTCTGATGTTGGACAAGTTGCAAAGAAACAAGCAGAAGCATTTCACAAAAGTGTTGGGGTTAATGGAATTATAATTACAAAAATGGATGGTTCAGCAAAAGGAGGAGGGGCATTAGCTGCATGCCATTCAACAAATTCAAGTGTTTATTTTATTGGTACTGGAGAAAAGCCAGAAGATTTGGAAGAATTTGACGCAACAAGATATTTAAGCAGAATAATGGGATATGGCGATTTACAATCTTTACTTGAGAAAGCAAAGGAAGTTCAGGAAGAGGAACAATTAAATCCAGAAGAACTTTTGAAAGGAGAATTTACTTTAGAAACTTTTTATCAGCAAATGAAAGCAGCAAGAAAAATGGGGCCAATGGGAAAAGTACTTGATATGATGGGAATGAGTCAACAGCTCCCTAAAGAAATGGCAGAAGTTGGAGAACAAAAACTCAGCAAGTTCGGATATATGATTGATTCAATGACTAAAATAGAAAAAACAAACCCAGATGTAATGAACAAAAGCAGAATTGCAAGAATAGCAAAAGGTTCAGGTGTTACACAGGAAGATGTAAGGGAATTAATTAAAAGTTTTAAGAAAATGAAAAAAGTTTTCAGGCAGTTCAGTAATATTGATGCTAAAAAGCTTGAAGATGGAAAAGGAATGAATATGAAAAAATTACAGAACATGTTTGCTAAAAAGAAAAAATTCAAGCTTCGCTGATTACCATGGAACTTATTTTACTCAGACAAATAGCAATACTGCTTGCTTCAGGAGTCGGGGCTTATGTTGATTTTAAAACAGGATATATTTACGACTGGATAACTATCCCATTAATTATTTTTGGATTGGCAATGAATATTCTTGAACAGGAATTTAGCGGAATAGGTTTGGGAATACTTGTTTTTGGAATTGGTTATGCTCTTTATTACACAGGTAAAATTGGAGGGGGGGATGTAAAACTTTACACAGGAATTGCACTTGCATTGCCGTTCTTCAATGAAAGCGTTTTCATTATTCAAGCTGTACTTTTGTCTGCTTTAACTTCGATAATTTTTTTATCTGTATATTATATGATAAAATATTTCAGAAAAGGAATTGATTTTCAATATAATAAAAAAGGAATTATAAGAGCACTTGGTTTTTTGGGAGTTCTAATAGTTTATTTTTTCATACTTTCAAAAACAGGATTTGTTACTATTAATTATCTCCTAATGTTTGGATTGCCTCTAAGTTTTGGGGTTCTTTTTATTGCGTTTGAAAAAGGGATAAGGAAAGAATTTTTTCTTAAAAAAATAAAACTAAAAGACATTGAAGAAGATGAAATAATTGCATTTGAGTTTATGAGCGAAAAGGAAATTAAAAAATTCGGGAAAGGGTTCAAAGGAGTTTTTGGGGAAAAAGAAAAAAAAGAACTTGAAAAAAAAGGAATTAAGGAAATTTTTGTTTATAGGGATCTTCCAAGGTTTGGGATTTTTATTTTTTTAGGAGTTTTAATAGTGTTTGTTTTTCCTGAAATGGGAATTTTATTAACCGGGGGATTTTAATGAAAAATTTCATGCAAGAAGCCATTAAACTTGCTAAGAAAGGAAAGGACGCATGGCCGAATCCCATGGTTGGGGCAATTGTTGTTAAGGAAGGAAAAATAGTAGGAAAGGGGTTTCATAAGCGATTTGGCGATAAGCATGCGGAATCTGGTGCATTGGAAAAAGCAGGCATTAAAGCCAAAGGAGCAGATCTTTTTGTGACACTTGAGCCTTGTAACCACTATGGAAAGCAACCCCCTTGCACAAAAGCGATTATCAAAGCAGGAATTAAGCGTGTTTTTATTGCATCACGTGACCCTAATAAAGAATCAGGAAACGGAGCAAAAGAACTAAGAAAACACGGAATTATTGTGAAAATTACAAATGAAAAAGAAGCTAAAAAACTAAATAACTTCTACATAACCAATTATGGTTTGGAGAAAAAACCTGCAATAACAATCAAAATCGCAATGACCAAAGATGGATTTATTTCATTTGGAAATGGAAAGAAAAAGAAAATTTCAGGGAAACAATCTTTTGAATTTGTTCAGAAATTAAGAAAAGAAAATGATGCAGTGCTTGTTGGCATTAATACTGTTTTGAAGGATAATCCAAAATTAAGTGTAAAAAAAGGGAAAAATCCTGTGAGGGTTGTTCTTGATTCAAAAGCAAGAATTCCTTTGAATTCTAAAATATTTTCTGAAAAAGGGAATACAATTATTTTTTGCACAAAAAAAGCAGTCGGAACCAAAGTTAAAAAATTGCTTGCAAAAGGAGTAAAGGTAGTTACTGTAAATGACTCGAAGCAAGGTGTTGATTTAAATGAGGTTTTTGAAAAGCTTTATTCTTTCGGAATCAAAAAAGTTTTGGTTGAACCTGGAAATACACTCGCTTCGGAGTTGCTGGAAAAAAGAATGTTCAGCAGGTTGATTTTTATTGTTGCTGACACAGAAATTAAACAAGGGTTAAAAGCATTTAAACTCAAAAAGAATCTGAAAGTGAAACTTTTGGAAAAGAAAAAAATAGGAAAAGATTTATTATTGGTAATGAGGAATTCAAAATGAAAATCGGAGTAACTGGAAGCAATGGTTTGGTTGGAAAGGCCCTTATTAAAAAACTGAAAGAAAAGAAATTTGAGGTTATTGAGTGTAATCACACGAATTGTGATGTTACTAATATTGAACAGGTTAAGAAATCTTTAAAGGGCGCGAATATTATTGTGCATTGTGCTGCAAAACTCGATGAGCATGCAAAAGACTTGTTTGAGGTTAATGTTAAAGGAACAGAAAATGTTCTGGAAGCAGCATCGGAAAACAGAGTAAGGCAATTTATTTTTCTGAGTAGTGTTGCTGTTTTTGGAAAATCAGCAGGATTAAAAAACGAGGAAACTACACCTAATCCTGAAACAAGGTATGAAAAAAGCAAGTGGGAAGCAGAACAAATGGTTCTTTCTTATCAGGAAATATTTCCCGTAACAATTTTCAGGCCTGCTATTATAGTCGGGAAAAGCAATTATTGGAGTAAAATAATTAAAATTATAAAAAAGGATTTTCCGCTTATCGGGGATGGTTCTAATCACTGGCAACTTGTTTCTTTGGAAAATGTTGTGAATGCAATTTTGTTTTCTATTAAAAACGAGGATTGTTTTGAGGAAACTTTTATGCTTTGCGATGATGAAGCAATGACTCTGAAAGAGCTTGCAGAATTTATAAGAAAGGAAAGTGGAATGAAAAAACCTTTGAAAAGAGTCCCTGTTTTTTTGGGAAAAATTATTGCATTCATTAATGGCTATTTGAAAATTGTCCCTTTATTGGATTTGGATTATCTGAAAAGAATGATACGAGACAGACATTATTCAAACAAGAAGATAAAATCTCTTGGTTTTGAGTTTAAATTTTCAACTAAAGAATCTTTAAGAAAATTAATGAAGTAATTATTGTTTTTCTTTCCCTGCTTTTGAGACAGCGATTGCTAGTTTTTTCATTAAATCTTTTGCTTTTGAAAAATCAGTAGAGGTATTTTCAACAGCTGTGCCGACATGAATAATATCAGCCCCTGCTTTTATGCACTCATAAGCATACTTGTCATTTTTTACTCCGCCAGCAATTAAGAGAGGAATATCTATTAGTTTTTTTGTGTAAGCAATCATTTCTTTTGGAGCAGGTGTATCAGCCCCCCCGCCAGATTCTAAAATAGCTAATCTTGAACCCATATATTCACCAGCAAGGGCAGTTATGCCAGCTAAATAAGGCAACTCTCTTGGGATTGGTTGTGCTCTTCCAACCCAGCCCACTGCTCTTCCGGGCTCGACAATAATATAAGAAGTAGGAATTATTTCCAAACCTGTTTTTTTAAGAGGATAAGAGGAAGCTATCTGGGCCCCTGTAATGTAATAAGGGTCTAAAGAATTAAGCATCGACATGAAATAAATTGCATCAGCGTGCTTGCTAATTGATGCAATATTTCCAGGGAATAAAATAACAGGCAAAGAACAATTTTCTTTAATTTGTAAAATAGTATTATCTAAAAGTTCCCCTTGTGCACCAACAGAACCCCCAACCGCAATAGCATCTATTCCTGCTTCCTCAGCTACTTTTGCTAGTTTTCCTGAAGTTACAGGCTCCTGATTAGGAGGATCTATTACTGTAAAGGCTAGACCGCCTTTTTCCTGGATTCTTTTTAATATCTGCTTGTAAATCTTACCATCATTCATAAAATCAACTAATAATGTAACTTCTAAACCATATAAAAATGTAATCCAGCTCGGAAAGCTTTTTAAGGAGAGTAATTATTCAAGCAACCTAAATACCGCATTGATATTCTCTTTCTGGTTTTTTAAAAGAATAGCTCCATGCCCTGGAAATAAAAAATCAAATTTTAAATCTGAAATTTTTTTTATGCTTTGAGATAACTCTTGCTTGTCGGAAAACTTAAGGTCATAACGACCTATTGTTCCTTTGAACAAAGTATCACCTGAAAAAAGAATTTTGTTTTTTTCATCATAAAAAGAAACGCTTCCATGAGTATGGCCAGGGGTTTCGATTACTTTTAAAGAAAAATTATCAAATTCAAAAATCTGGTTTTTTTTGTAAAAGTTTTTTATTTTTGGATAATGCGTTTGGTTAAACCACGAAGCAAGAACAAAAGAATCGTCTTTTTCATTTACCAAAGCACCATCAAACTTCGACATCCATTTTTCTGCGCTAGGAAACAGAATACTGCCCCCTATGTGATCAGCATGACCATGAGTGTGCAAAATTAAAGAAATATCTTTTGGAGCAATACCTTCTTTTTCAAGAGCCTGTTCAAGTCTTTTTGAATCGGCTTCAAGACCTGTATCAATCAGGGCATTTTCCTTAGATTTTATGAGAAAAATGTTACTGCTGGCCCCAAGAGACGGAAGAATGTAAAGATTTTGCATGATTTTTTCGAACATTAATAACTTTTCTGATAGCAAGCTATTTATTCTTTAAGCACTTGACTTTTAGGATGGGTATGGATAGCACAGCGGAACCAGAAAAAATAGTTGAAATGATAGCAACTTCAAGCGGTAGAAGTAATGCTGATGTTAAAGCACTAATAGATCAGAAGAAAGAGAAATTCTCTGGTTTGCTTACTGATTCTGGAGCTGCGTTTATGATTGCTAAAGAACTCGGAGTTAGTTTGAACAGCGAACCAACCGAAGCAATAAAAATCAGTTCTCTAAAAGAAGGAATGAATAATATTGATGTAATTGCAAGACTGAAGCAAGCATACGCTCCAAAAAGTTTTGATAAAAACGGCAGGCAGGGAAAACTGCAAAGTTTAATTCTTTTGGATGATACAGGCGAGATAAGAGCTACTCTCTGGAACAAAGATGTTGATAAATTTTCAGAAATGGGAATTCAAAAAGGAACTGCATTAAAAATTAGCAATTGCGCAGTAACTAGTTACAATAATATTTTACAATTGAATTTGAATTATAATAGTTCTTTTGCAAAAGATGAAAATGTAAAGCTTCCTGAAATTGAAAAAAATATTATGAGCATAACAGACCTTGATTCGAACATGAATGATGTTAATGTTAAAATTGAAATCAAAAGAGTTTTTCCTGCAAAAGAATTTGAAACCGAAAAGGGAAAGGGAAAAGTAATGAATTTTATAATCGGCGAAGGGGTTAATGAACTCAGGGCAACTGCATGGAATGAACTATGCGATGAGGTTGAAAATTACTCTGAAGGGGATAAAGTTTTTATTGAAGGAGCTTATACAAAAGAAGGAAGAGACGGAG
>JANLGZ010000089.1 GCA_024653905.1 archaeon | reverse complement strand
TGTGACCTTTTTTTTAGTTGGTTATTTAGAGGCAAATTCATATTTAGGATTAACCAAAAGCATATTTAAATATATGTTTCGTTAATCGGTCTTTTTTGTATAAATCACCCGAATTTGGCTGATTTTTTTTTATTTAAACGGGTTTATTACTTTAAGCCACTTGATTTTTTTGAAGTCCTTTTCATTTTCCGTGATTATTGTGCTGATGCCGTTTTCTTCCATTGCAGAAACTATTAATGAATCCCAGAATTCGATTTTATAAGCAAGCTGGTTGTTGACCGCATTTATGATTGTGTTCTCATTATATCTGATTATGCTGAATCCCTGGGTCAAATCGAGTATTATTTGTTTGGCTTGTTCTGGCTTCACTTTGTTGTTAATCTTTCTTGTAGTAACGTGATAAAATTCCGCGAGATTTTGAACACTTAAAAAACCATCTTGTTTCAGCCATCTTTCCTTGAGCAGTTCCTTTGCAAGAATGTGTTTTTGCCCAGCGCCTTTATCATAAGCATATATAAGAAGATTAGAGTCAACGAGCTTTGGCTCATCTTCTGTCATAGATTTCTTCCCGCTTGCTTATTGTCATGCCACCAAAATCAAAGCCCTTTTCCATTAGCCTGAATTGTCTTTCCATGGCCCTGTGCCACAGGCTCTTTCCGGAAATGCTTCCAAGGGATTCTCCTATAACTTTAGCCATTGCGCCTTTCTTATTTTTGTACTTTTCTTTGGCAAGTCCTCTAAGAATTTTTTCATCATTATCTTCTAAAGAAATTGTAATATTACCCATACAAAAACATATGTATAACTTATTTATATACTTATGTCTAAGCAAACATTTTATCCCTTGGAGCTAAATCTTCCTCGGGTTTCTTGGTTACTTTTTGAATTGCTTCATTAAAATGTTTTAAAGAAATTTTCTTTTTATTTTCGCGCAGAGCAAACATTCCAGCTTCTGTGCAGACAGATTTTACATCAGCGCCTGTAAAACCCTCAGTAAGAGTAGCTAATTCATTAACCAAAACATTCGAATCAAGCTTCATTTTTGAAGTGTGAATTTCGAAAATCTTTTCTCTTGATTTTTCATCAGGGCCAGGAACCTCAATTAACCTATCAAATCTTCCAGGTCTCAAAAGAGCATGATCAAGCATATCAAGTCTGTTGGTTGCTCCGATAATTTTCACTCCCTCAACTTCATCAAAACCATCCATTTCAGCAAGCAACTGCATTAGTGTTCTCTGAACTTCTCTGTCTCCATTGGAAGTCGCATATCTATGAGAACCAACCGCATCAATTTCATCAATAAAAATTATTGAAGGTTTTTTTTCAACAGCTAGTTTGAAAACATCCTTAACAAGCCTTGAACCTTCACCAATATACTTTCTGACCAAATCGCTTCCTGAAAGAGAAATAAAAGTTGAATTGGTTTTATTAGCAACTGCCTTGGCTAATAAAGTTTTTCCTGTCCCTGGAGCACCATGTAACAAAACTCCGCTTGGAGGGTCGATTCCCAAATCTGAATATCCTTTTGGATTCAATAAAGGTAAAATAACTGCTTCTTCTAATTCACGAATCTGATCTGTTAAACCGCCGATATTTTCAAAGGTTATTTTTGGTTTTTCAATTACTTCCATTGAAGAAACTCTCCAGTCCTTGATTTCAGGAAGAACCTGAGTAATAACAAGAGTTCTCTGATTCATTGCGACTCTTTTTCCAGCTTCTAATTCTGTTTCAAAACCTTTCATTGAACTAACAAGAAATTCCATGCCATTAGTGTTTTTCACAATCGCGGTTCCATTAGGCAAAACCTCAGCAATAGTTCCAATAACCAAAGGAGGATTTTTTAATTCAGCAATTTCCTTTCTTAATCTTTCCATATCAATCTGCAATTGGCCTATTCTTGCAGCACTCATTTGCTTTTCAATATGCAGACTCTTTAATTGTTCCTCTAAAGAGAACACGTAATCATAAACATCATAACTTCCTTTTTTTTTCACTTCATCAGTTTCTGACATAAAAAACACTTAGCCTAATTACTTATCTAAAGAACAAGGCTTATAAATAATGCTTTGTTTTTTTCAGTGCTATTTAATAGAATTTACTGAGTTATATTGCATATGAGGAAGGAAGTTCTGGACTGGCTGAATGCTGCGGAGGATGACCTTAATACTGCGGGAATTTTGCTTGAGCAAGGTGTTTTTTATGCAAGTGCTTTTTATTCACAGCAGGCTTCTGAGAAGGCTCTGAAAGGGGTTTATATTTATAAGTTCAAAAAAATTGCATTACGCCATAACATTATAGGGTTGGCTAGTGAGTTGAATGCTCCTGAAAAAATTGTTTCCGCATGCAAGAAACTTAATCCTCATTATGTTCAGAGCCGTTATCCTGATGCAGCCAATGCTCTGCCTGCCGAATCTTATGATGAGGAAATTGCAGAAGAACTTTTAGCTGAAGCCAGGGAGGTGTTTAAATGGAGCGAAAAAAAGACCCAAGAATAATCGCGTTTGCAGATAATCTTAGGGTTGATTATCCGGATGCAAAAGTTTTTCTTTTTGGCTCTCGGTCAGGAAAGGATTTTCTTGAGGATTCAGATTATGATGTGATAGTGGTTAGTGGGTTATTTGATAATGTGAATTTTTTTAAGCGGACCGAAAAAATGTATAAATATTGGGCAAAAAATATTGCATTGGATGTGTTTTGTTATACTCCTGAAGAATTTGAGGAAAAAAAGAAAAAAATAGGGTTCCTGCAAGAGGCACTTAAAAATTCCGTTCCTGCCTGATTTTTTTGAAAGTTTAATTGCTTCAGATTTACATGCATTTATAAATAATACTTCCTTTATCTTCTTTTTAAGCAAAATGGTGTTATTTTTTGGAATTTGATTTCGTTTTCATTATACTGGCTTTCCTGCTTATTTCACTTGGAATCACTTATCTGATAAAACGCTTCACCAAAAATGACACTTATTATTTAATCAGCCTCATAAAATCAGTTAAACCGCTTCCTTTTTTTGATAGAATGGGCAAACACCATAAGTTTTTGGATGTTTTTGCAACCATTGGAATCATTTTTGGTTTTGGTGCAGTAGCAATAGATTTTCTTTATGGAGGAAAATTGCCAAAAATAAAAAGAGCACTATTATTCATTGTTTCTTTTTTTGCAATGTCTTCAATAATCGTTTTTATAGATTTTGCTTTGGGAAATGCATTTTCAAATAATGTTCTTATCGGCTCAGCATATCCTTTGCTGGTTGCTTCTTTTGGTTTAATGGGATTAAGTGGTTTCACTTTATTTTCTTTAATGATGCAGGCATGGGAAATAATCGGAAAATATTTATTAGGAATCAGAAGCTGTCCTGGTGTTGCTCCTTTAATTCCCGGAGTAAAAATTCCTGGAGTTCCAATAACCCCGCCATTACATGCATGGATTTCTCTTATAATAATTCTTATAGTGCATGAAGGAATGCACGGTATTCTTGGAAGAAGACATGGTTTTAAAATTAAATCAACAGGGGTAATTCTTTTTGGTTTTTTGCCTATTGGTGCGTTTGTTGAACCTGATGAAAAAGCAGTGAACAAAGCAGCAGATGAAAAAGTTTTACCTTTTTTAGCCGCAGGACCAACTGCAAATCTTGCGGTAATGTTCCTTACTGGCTTGCTGCTTTTTGGAGCAATTTCTTTAGTAAATCCAATAACTGATTCGCTCTACCCTGGTGTTCAGGAAAATTTCTTTTCAGGGGTTAAAGTAAATTCTGTTCTAGAAGAAACAAGTTTCTGTGGTACAATTTACCAAAGCTCTGCTTTTGGAAACCTTGAATCAGGGGATATTATTACAGGTGTAAACGGAATCCCGATAAATACTCCTAATGAATTGTTCAGTGAAATACAAACTAATAGATTTGAAGAAAAAACCTTTTCGTTGAAAAGGAATGGAGAATTAATTGATTTAACTCTGCAACCCAATGAAATGGGGCAGTATGGTTTTGTTCCCGAGGGGATTAGAAATGAAGGCTTTGAGGTTCCTGAATCATATTTCACTTATGGTATGATTATTTCCTTAATTTTAGAATTCATTTATTGGTTAGTGTTATTGAACTTTTTGATAGCTCTAATTAATTTCTTGCCAATGAATCCATTTGATGGGGGGAGAATGGCAAGTATATTATTCGTTCCTTATTTGGGTTTTTTGAAAAAATCAAAAGAAGAAAAGAAAAAAATAATTTCCAAAGTGTTCCTTTACTTTATACTTGCATTGTTCATCATTAATGCATTGCCACTTTTCTTTTGAGTTAAGTCTTTATAGTTGTTTGAGCCATATATTTCAGTGGTTTTAATGTATTTTGACATTGTTTTTGAGAAACAGGAAGAGGGTGGTTATACGGTTTATGTTCCTGCTTTGCAGGGCTGTATTTCTGAAGGTGATACTAAATCACAGGCAATGAAAAATATTAAAGAAGCTATTTCTCTTTATTTGGAAGAGTTGGGTAAAAGCGAGCTAAAGAAACTTTCAAAATCTGTTTCTGTTGAAAAGACTCGCGTGAAATCCTATGCCTAAACTCCCGATAGTTTCTTCTAAAAAAATAATTAAAGTTGCTTTAAAATCAGGTTATTCTTTTGTAAGGCAGTCAGGAAGCCATATTGTTTTGAAAAACCAAAACAATAAATTGCTTGTAATCCCAAACCATAATGCTTTGAAAAAAGGAACTTTTTTGCAGATTCTTAAACAATTAGGTATTACAAAAGAAAAGTTTATGAAAAAGTAAGTAAAATTTATTCTATTGTGTTAATTTTTGAAAAAAAGAAATAGAGAAAGGGAAAAAATTCCCTTTCATTATTTTTAGAAATTTTATCTTACAAAATCAAGGTCGAAAGAATCTCTTCTTGATGATGGTTTGTTACTGTTTTTTCCTGCTGCAGCTGCACTTGGGCCTCTTATGTATGGGCTGCTGACTCCTGTGAAAATTGTTATTACTTCTATTTTGTTTTCAAAGGTTGGGTCAACTCTTGAACCCCAGATTACTGCTGCTTTAGGGTCAATTTTATCAGTTAACATTTCTCCAATCTGGTTAGCTTCTCCAAGAGTTAATTCTGGTCCGCCAGTAATGTGGATTAATGCTCCTGTTGCTCCGCTAATATCGACATCAAGCAAAGCGTTTTTGAGAGTGTCAGCAACAACTTCGTTTACTTTATCAACGCTTTTTGATTCACCGACCGCAATAACACTGAGTCCTTTATTGCTCATAATGGATCTGACATCTGCATAATCAAGGTTGATTAATGAAGGTTGAGTTATTGTTTCTGTGATTCCTCTTACTGTTCTTGCAATAACCTCATCTGCAACTTTGAATGCATCTTGAATTGGCAAATTAGGAACTAATTCAACAAGTCTGTTGTTATCAATTACAACAACTGTATCAGTTACTTCTCTTAATGCTTCAATTCCTTCCTCTGCTTTTATCAATCTTGCTTTTTCAAGAGCAAAAGGATATGTTACAATAGCAATTACTATTGCTCCTTGTTCTTTTGCAATTCCTGCAATTATTGGTGCTGCGCCAGTTCCTGTTCCGCCTCCCATTCCTGCGGAGATAAAAAGCATATCTACTCCATCTAACACTTCTTCAAGTGAGGATCTGGATACTTCTGCTGCTTTTGCACCTATTTCCGGGTATCCGCCTGCTCCTAGGCCTCTTGTGACGCTTTTTCCAATCAAAATTTTGGTTAATTCGTCATTTATGATAGCTAAGTGCTGTTTATCTGTGTTAGCTGCTACAAGCTGAGCGCCAGATATTCCCATGTTTGCAAGTCTGTTTACTGCGTTACAACCTGCGCCTCCTGCTCCTATAACCATGATTTTTGGTGTTCCGAACTCTTCTAATCGGTCTTCTGTTTTATTATTTTCTGATGTGATTGCGTTTTCTACTATAGATTTCAAAGTTTCACCCCTTCCCTTAAGTTTTTAGCCGAATCTTATGGCTCAAAAAGCTAGATTCTGTTACTATTGGTGCTTAACACCTTTATATGAGTTTTCTTTTATGTATACACTTGTTTTAACGCTTTTTGAATTCAAAAACCCCTTAAAAGCCCCTCATTCATTATGTATAAGTGTTAATTTTTGTATTTTTTGCAAAAAAAGAGTAATAATACTTAACAATGCTTTAATTTATAAAAAAAGTGTTTAAAAAGCTTTATTTTACTTTTAATTCTTTTATTTTCTTTTATTTAGTTGATGTTTTTTTGTAAATCGGTTTTATATACTTCTTGAACACCTATACTTACGAGCTAGGTTGGAGAATTAGCGGTCCTTTGTTACCGGAAACCCGCTTTAGCCGGAACCGAAGCCTTGGAAGAGGTCTCATTTGGGGTTACAGTACCTTTCCCATCACGATGACCTTCTGTCCCTTAAAATTGTTTGGTAAAGCCAAACCCGTCAGGCCCGGAAGGGAGCAGCGGTAACTTTCTCTCTCAATGTTTGAGGTAAATGGAAGTAAGTGCGGGTCAGGAATTTGCTATAATTTCATTTGATATCCATTTTGAGGCGTGCTCACTCACCTTTTTCTTTCTTTTACCAAAGAAAGAAAAAGCTGAACCAAAAAGAAAGAAAACAAAAAAAGCTGTGCCAAAGAAAAAGAACAAGGAAAAAGCTGAACCAAAAAAAAGAAAACAATGAAAGTTGAACCAAAAGAAAAGAACAACAATAGTTAATATCATTCTAGTTCTCAAAACATTTATTAACTTCAAAAAAGAATAGTACATATCATTATGATAGGTGGTTTTTATGGCTAATACTTTGGTAAGGTTAGAAGGCGCGCAGGAAGTTATAGTGGATAGATTAACAAAAACTGGGGTTTACAAGAATAGAAGCGAGGTTATTAGGGCGGGTGTTCTTGAGCTTGGTGAAAAATATAAGGTTTTTAAAAATTTGAAGGATATTGAGGATGAGTTGGCTGTTAAAAAAATGGAGAAAATCTCTAAAGGTATAAAAGAAGGCAAAATAAAAGTATTGAGTGAGCAGGACGTCAAGAAAAAATATGGTTTCAAGTGAGTCTAGTTGTTTGCAATTGATTATCAACAAAACTGGGGCAAATTTTTCAGTAAGCTTGATAAAAATGAACAATTAATCATTTGGAAGAAAATCCAACAACTTAAAACATTGAAAGAAACAAGACACTTAAAGTACGGGTTGCCTTATTTTGTTTTGGACTCTGGTCAATATAGAATTTGTTACGAGCAAATTGAAAAAATAAGAAGAGTAATGTTTGCAGGTAACCATAAACAATATGAAAAATGGCTGAAAATCCAATAACCTGCTTTTCTAATTCACACCTTATACTTCTTCTTCAGTGCGTTAGCGTGTTTATTTGCACTTTCAAAAGCCATTTCTTCATGCATTTCGGCTTTTTTATCGTGTCTTGCAGCTAGCCATTCTTCCAAGCTTCCAATAACTGGTAATTTGCTTGCACTTTCCCTTTTCTTCTTGGCTTTTATTTTATGTTCATCTCTTAATGCAATATTTTTTTTGTATTCTTCATAATGTTCTTGTGTCATTTTAAATCACTCTCTTGTTTCAAGAAACGTTTTTTTTATTAATAAACTTTTCCAGTCAGAATTTTTCTCTTATAACTTCAATTCCACTTCTCTTAAATTTTGGTTTGGTATTTGATTTAGTGTTTGGTTTGGTGTTTGGTTTTGGGGCTGATTTCTGTTTTAATTCAGAATTTGTTTTCCTGCTTTTCAAATCAAATCCTTTATCAATTGCCACTGCATAAACCCCTGCCAGGTTTGAAAGTATAATGTTTGCGAAAAATATAAACATTAATACAACACTTGAGGAAATTACTAACCAAAGGTTTTCTGCCATTGAATCTATTAATGGGCTTTGTGCTCTTATTGCTTCAAAGTTTAAAACCTGCTGATTATTCTCCTGATTACTGTTTAACTGATTAAGTATGTCTTGTTTTGCCGAATCTGAATTCACATTGCTTTCTAGAGCATTCATCAGCAATACAAATGAAACAACATCCTCATCTGTTTTATTCTGTAAAGTTTCAAACTGGGGGGTTTGCATAATTGATGTAACCACTTGTCTTCTAGTATTTATTATTAAATTTGTAAGCAATTCATTCGTGTTTTGATTTCCACTTTCTTCAAGTGCAAGAGTCATTATAGTGTTTCCGAATTCCTGAATGTTTTGTTCCTGATTTTCCAATTCCATCATTGCGGATGAAATAAAAATCCCAATTGCAAAAATGAAAAATGCAGTTTTTGCTGCGCCTGCTACGGTTCTGAAAGTCACAAATCTTTTCAATTCATCATGTTTAATCAATGTGATTTCTACAACTATTCTTATTGAAATTATGAAAAATACCCCGAGTAATATATCCGTTGCGTTTATTCCAAACAACAAAATCCAGCTTATTATTGCCAGTAAAATTCCGATTCCTGCTATTCCATATGTTTCTTTTTTTTCCCTGTGCAGGCTTAAAGCAGAAATGAATGCATACGGAAGCGGTAATATTAAGGTAAAAGCAATAAATCCAGCTGAAAAAATAGTAGCTAAAATTCCCTCTAATAGAAAAGGGCTTATCAGATTCAATTTATCCAATCCTGAAAAGAAGGATGCGAATGCGACCCCTGCTATTGTAAAACCGAAAATTACCCCTAATAATATTGTTTCCTGTGTTTCATCCATGCTTTTCACTCGTTTTTGAACAATTTTTGAACATACTTTTTTATTACTATAGAATTTCTACTATATAAGTTATTTGTCAATTAAATTATTGTCAATTTAAGCCCCTGTAGCTTAGCAGGTAAAGCATTCGGCTGTTAACCGAAGGATCGTAGGTTCAAGTCCTACCGGGGGCGCTTTAATATTTAAAGAACTACTAATCTGAAAGCGAGTACTTTCTCAATATTATATGGTTAGAAGAATTAGTGTGATTTGGTGCTAACCACAAAAAACCCTGTTTTGAAAAAACTGAAAAAATCAAAAAAATCAAAAACACAAGTGGTTAGAGAAACAATGAATCGAATAAAATTCTTTTTTTTATCTGCAGTTTCTTCTGCCAGAACTTTTGGTTTTGCGTAATAGAAAAGGTATACTTTCAGTTGGAGTAAAAACAGATAAAATTGAGTAACTATAAACTTTGGTTTTATGCCAGCAAATTAGGTGCAAAAACCAAAATTAAGCCAAGCAGAATCAAAATAGCGCCCCCGAAGAGCTTGCAGTATTTTGCGTACTTGTCCCCAAATTCTGATGAAACAGCAAATGCCGCTAGGCTAAATATAATAAGATCATCAAGCATGAAAAACACATCATAAAGCAAAATGTAACCGTAATGTTCCCACCAAGGAAGATTGCTCAATGTAAGAACCTGTGTGAATACTGCAGGAATTGCGGATGAGCATGCGAACTCTATTGAATTGATTACAAATGCGAGAACAACTATTCCAATAATTGTGCTTATTGTAAGTGGTGATTCAACAAGCTCTTTGATGCGGTCCATTGTTTTCTTTTTGTCCTGCGGCTCGCCAATCTTGCATTCAAGTGCCCCTTTGGTTTCAATGTATTCTTTTACCGAGAGAAGCCCCCCGCCAAGTGCCGCAAGACCAACGAGGAGCATTAGCGGGCGGAAGTAACCTATTAAGAGGAATGCGTTGAGCCACGCAGCCATAAAAAGGAAATAAAGGACGCCGGAAGCGAAAACAAAAGAGCCAACTATAAGCCACAATCTTTTTTTGTCATCAAGAGCCATTACAATGCTAATCAAATAAACGAGAACCCACATCGCACATGGATTGAAGCCGTCTATAAGCCCAAGAACAATTGCAAGAACTGGAAGAGATAAATTTCTTACATCAATAATTCCCATAAATGGAAGATCAAGTACAAACCCATTTTCATTTGGCTCCTTTTGCTCAAGAATTACTGTAACATCTCCATTATTTTTCTGGAAAGCACTCAGAAGTTCCCTTAACATCGGACCGCTTGTTTCAGGCGTTCCAAACCCAAGAACATACTTTTCACCTGCAATTGTGAGCGGAACTTTACCCTTGGGTTCCACGCCTATTTTGTTGGATAGTTCCATGAAAAAAGAAGCTTCTTGACTTTTGCTGATGTCATGGTAGAAGAAATTCAGGTCAGGGTACTCTTCCATTAGGAGCGGGTTGAATTCTTTCTGTGCAGTGCAATGAGGGCAAGTAGGTGAGTAAAAGAAGTGAACCGCATTAGCAGGGTAATTGCCGGCAATTGGAGAATTGCTTTCGGCAAAAAAAATGATTACTCCTATTAAAAGAAGACCCACAACCAGCAATTGGTTGAATTTGCTTTTGAAAAAATCAGGAGCAATCATATGTTTCAG
>JANLGZ010000001.1 GCA_024653905.1 archaeon | reverse complement strand
GGTGAAAAAAATGATTGATTTATGGATTAAAGCAATAACAAAACCACAGGAAACATTTAATGCAGAAAAGAAAAATGCAAACCTTGGAATTGGAATAGTAAACTATGCTATTGCTGGACTTATTTCAGGAATCCTGGCATTCCTATTATTCGGAATTATAGGTGCAATTTTTGGAGGAAGTCTTGAAGCAGTGGCTCCAGGAGTGCTTTCAATTGCAACAACGCCTATATTTCAGGTAATTGGAGCATTGATAATTGCAGGACTATTCTTCATAGTTGCAAAAGTTCTTGGAGGAAAAGGAAGTTTTTCTCAGATTTTTTATCTGGCTTCTTTGTACGCAGTTCCAATAGCATTAGTTTCATGGATACCATTCGTTGGTTGGTTAGCATCAATTTATGCACTCTATTTGCTTTATCTTGTTATTAAAATCTCACAAGGATTATCAACAGGAAGAGCAATTCTGACCATATTAATCCCTATTGTGATATTATTCATAATAGCAACAATTTTGGCAGTAATTGTTGGAGTAGCAGTATTGTCAGCATTTGGTTCATTACCAACAACAGGATTATTTGGCTTGTAAGCAAGCCAAACTTTTCTTTTTTTAAAATTAAATAAAAATTTTGCAAACAGGGCTCTTTGCAGGACACAGAAAAAACGTCTACGAAAATTTTGACAAACTATTCTGAAATTCATAGAGTCTGTTGAAGGCAGATGCTTTTAGAAAAATTGTTGAATAGAAGAAACATTTAAACGTTTTCAAACTAATTTATTTATGAATTCTGAATTAAAAGAAGAAATAAAAAATACAGTCGTGAAAATTCACCCTTCGCGATTTGCATATTTACAATCCTCAAATACGCAAAACGATAGCTATTTTCTTGCAACAAAGGACAATGACGAAATAACCTTTATTGTAGAAGAAAAAAATATTGAAAAATTTGACTTTCAAAAAATCAATAAATGGTTCAAATTAATAGAGTTCAAAATCACAAAACCCTTTCTGTGTGTAGGTTTCTTGGCAGCAGTATCAAAAACAATTTCAGAAAAAGGCATGAATATACTGATTGTCTCAACATTTTCAAAAGATTATATTCTAATTAAAGAAGAAGAACTAGAAAAAGCCAGAGAAGCACTAAAAGAAACTGGTTTTGCTATTTAAACAAAACTAACATCATTCTATTTCCAACACCATTCTAATTTCGCCTCCCCTTCAACTTTAAGGCGTATATTTACTAGTGCCATGCAATGCACACAAAGAGAAAGTTTGATGAAATTGAATATAAATTACTTTCTGGCTTTTTCAGTAATTTTTTTAATAGACAGGTATGCAGAATGTTTAATAAGATCAAGTTGAGAAGAAGCTCTAATCCCTTCCAAATATTTTACGTCCTGTTTTTTTCCGTATTCACCAAGTGCCTGAATAAAAACATCACGATCTGTCCAACTTTCAGCTTGCTGTGCCATTCTTCGAACAAATTTATACGCGTCAGGAGAAGCAATATCTCTAAGTGCTATTGCAACCTGATGTTTTACTCCTGAATGTGAAGCACGATTAAAAAGCGAAATAAGGTGAGCAGATGCCTCTCTGGGTTTATCCCGACTAATCTTTTTTAATAACTTAATCTGTAAATTAATGCTTTCTGCTTTTCTCAATTGTTCTGTTAAAGGAAGTTCTCTACCAGCTAATTCCAAAGCTTGAAATCTTGCTTTCTGCTGTCTCGTCTTAACATTTTCCCTATTAATTGGTCTAATTCGTGAAACCGAATTTCCCCGAGTCATGAATAAAATAAAACTCCTAAAAATATAAATGTTCCCTTAAATCCAAATACCGAACAATCTAACTCCTCCGCCCTTCAACACCAACAAATATATTCTTTATTCGCATTAATTTCTCTTATGACAATAGTACTTGCTTTCGGGACTTTTGATTTACTGCATCCTGGGCATCTTAGTTATTTGAAACAGGCCCGAGAACAGGGAGATAAATTGATTGTTATTATTGCCACGGATGCCAATGTTAAGAAAATTAAGGGGAAAAAACCAGTCAATAATCAGGCACACAGAAAAGAACTTGTGAAAGCCCTGAAAATAGTGGATGATGCTTTTATCGGAGAGGAAGAGGATATGATTAAAAGTGTTGAAAAAGTAAAACCGGATGTTGTTGTTCTTGGTTATGACCAGCAACCTGTTAATATTGAATTGCAGAAAACTTTTGATGAAAAAAGAATCAAAGCAAAAATTTTCAGAGCCAAACCTTTCAATGAGAAACAGTTCAAAAGCTCAAAAATAAAAAAGAAAGTTGTTGACTCTCATGAGAACCATCACAAATAAATCGGATTTAAAAACCAGAGCTACTTTTTAATATTCATGGATGAACGCATAAAAAAAAGTGCAGAAATACTCGTTAACCATTCCGCGCGAGTGAAGAAAGGCGAACTTGTACAAATCATGGGTTCTACTTTAACCGAACCGCTTGCACTGGAAATTTACAAACAGGTTCTGCAAAAAGGCGGACAGCCTATTTTGAGACTTGCTCCTGAAAAAGCGGGGAAAATTTTTTATGATTATGCAAAAAAGCACCAGTTGGATTACTATCCTAAACATGAGGAAGAACTTTCCAAAAAAACAGCGGCGTTCATTTACCTCGGCGGGGATGAAAACACAAGGCATTTATCAAATGTGAATCCGGATAAAATGAGCCACAGAATGAAAATAATGAATCCAATTAGAGATATTAGGCTTACAAAAAAATGGGTTATTTTTGAATACCCCACCAATGCTCTTGCACAGGAAGCTGACATGTCTTTAGATGAGTTTGAGGATTTTGTTTATGGCGCGGTTATTCAGGATTGGAGCAAGCAGAAAAATTTCCAAGAAAAAGTCATTAAGAGAATCGGCAAATCGAAAGTAATGCATGTGAAAAGTCCTGATACTGATATTACAATGAATGTTGATGGAAGAAAATGGATGCTTAGTTACGGGCGTTTTAACATGCCTTCAGGGGAGGTTTTTACTTCGCCAATAGAAAGCAGTGTTGAGGGATATATTAAGTATGATTTTCCTGGAATTTATTCAGGAAAGGAAGTAACGGGAATAGAACTTGAATTTGAAAACGGAAAAGTGAAGAAAGCAACCGCGACCAAGAATGAATCTTTGTTAAAGAAACTCATTGCAATGGATAAAGGTTCAGATAAATTAGGGGAACTTGGAATCGGAACTAATTTTGGCATTCAAAAATTTGTGAAAAATATTCTGTTTGATGAAAAAATCGGAGGAACCTGTCACCTTGCACTTGGAGATTCTTTTAAGGACGCAAAAGGAACCAACAAAAGCGCTCTGCACTGGGATATGATTAAAGACCTTAGAAAAGGCGGTTTTATAAAAGCAGATAATAAAATAATCCAGAAGAATGGAAAGTTTATTTTTTAGACTTTTCTAGTTTCATTGCAGCCAATTGAAAAACTGAGGATACTGTAAAAAAATTATCTATTGCATGAAAAGAATTATACATATAATCACTCATTTTAATGCCTTCACGTTCTGTAACACGCTTGAAAAAAGCATGAGAAGAAAAATATTCCTTAAGCTCTTTTTCAAAGTTTTGTATACGCAATGAATTCTGATCCAGATATTCTATTGCTCTTTTTTTATTTCCCTGATTTAATTTTAAAGCATATTCTATAATAGGGCCAACTCTTTCAATTGGCAACTGCTCAGTGTTAAACAATAACTCAAAAAGTTTTTCGTCAGGTATTGCTTTTTTTACAAGTTTTTCCCCGAGCTCATTTAACTTTTCAGTACTAATTTTTCCATGATTATTTTCAACCACAATTTTCCCGTTATTTCTTGTTATTTCTTTTTTTTGCGGATGCTCAAGCTGATATCTTCTTATCATCGCAGCTGATTGTACAATGTGTTTTGGAACTGGCATAAATGAGTAAAAGCAGAGGAATATTTAAAGCATAGGGACTTTTCACCCATATTTTAGTTTTAATATGGATATTCCTAAAACAATTAAGAAGGTTAAAACATTTGCAATAATTATTGGGATTTCATTTAACATTAATCCATAAACAATCCAGACTAAAACTCCAAAGCCAAGAACAAGAAGAAAACCTCTTGAAATATCTTTAGTGGATTTTGTTCGCCATGCTTTTATGAACTGAGGAAGATTAGCAATCGTGGTTAATGTTCCTGCAAGAATCCCCACATAGAAAATCAAATCAGACATAGTTCACAATTCCAATTTACAAATTTTTAATTTTGTTCAAAACATTTGTTAAGGTGTTTCGGAATTTTTTAATTGGTTCTTTTTTCAGTTCAAAAGTTTTTTCATTCATATAAACTGCTTTGTTTACTTCAAGTTCAAGAGCATGAATATTCGGTTTTTGAGTAGTATAATGAATTATTTTTGCTCGAGCTCCTGAATAAGGATTGTTTCTTTCAGCATGATAACCTGCATTTTGGAATTCCTCTTCAAAAATATTCAAAAGATTTTCAGGAACAGTTCCAGAACCCCTTCCAGTAGCAAAACAAATTTCAGGTCTTTCCTTTCCTGCATCTCCAGAAACTAAACTTCCTTTAGAATCCATTGAATGTCCGTCCAAAACAAATAAAGGTTTCTTTTTTTCAATCAAATAAGAATCAAGTTTTTTGTAAAAAGAATCATAATATTTCACTAATCGGTTTTCTATTGTTTTGGGAGTTAATTTGTGTTTCAGAACTTTTTCTCCACTCCAGGTTTCTGTAATTATAACCCCCTGACCCTCCTGAAGATCCTCTCTTTCTCTGTTTAAGTCAACCACAAACCTTGAAACAGTTGCTTTTAAAACATCAAAATTTTCAAGTTCAAAAATTTTCTCAGTGCCGTAATCCAAATGCAGATTCATATGCTCAGGAGCAAGAATAAACTCGTGGTTAAACTCTTCAGGAATAACAACAGAACCATGAGGAATAGTAATTAGTATTTCCATTCATTAATCACTTTTAGATTTTATTGGTTCTTTTTTTGTATTTTTATTTTTTGAATTTATTCCTTTTTTTTCATTTCTTTCTTTTGCTTTTTCATACAAAAAATTAATTATTGCTTTTGCAATTTTGTTTCCAAAGTAAGCTTTTATCATACCAGGAGTAAAATTAATTTCAACAAGCAT
>JANLGZ010000085.1 GCA_024653905.1 archaeon | reverse complement strand
AAAGGAACGAAGATGGTACGCTCTACCGCCGTGAGCAGACGGCGCTGAAAAACTGATTTCAAAAATGCAGTAACTTTTTCAAAAACACAAAAATTAGTTCTAAAATAAAAAAAAATAATTATAAAATTTTAGTCTTATTTTAAAATTTATTTTCAAAAAATAGATTCTAAAAAAAATAAAAATAAGGAAAAGGACCGAAGCCCTTTTCCAAAACGTATTGAGAGTTACTTTCACTTAAAGTGTATTTACTTGTTCTGAAGCCATTCCTTTGATAGCTTTTAATGCTACTATCAAAGCCGCTGGGGCAACGAATACTGCAACATTCTGCACTATTCCCACAAGGATTGATCCTAGTGGAGCTAATGCCTGGTCGATTATTTGTAATCCACCAGCTGTTCCTGCAAGGCCAATTAAAGCGATTGCTGCTATCAAGAACTCGTTAATGTGTTTGTCCTTGATATTCAATACACCAACCACTGCACCCAAAATTATTAGGATGAGTGGAATATATGCCTCCATGCCTCCAAGCGGTACTGAAGCTCCCAAGCCAGCTAGTGCACCTACAATAATAGCTATTGCTGCACCGATTAAGAAAGCATAACTCCCTAGTTGCTGTTGTGACGCCATACTTTAGCACCTCCTTTCAAACCCATACAAATCAGTTATTTAAAAAGCTTTGGGTAAATTCAATTGTTTTTTAAGGCATTTGTGGAAATTAACAGCAAAAAAAAGGATTTTTTCGTTGTTCACAAATACCCTTTTTGACAGTTGCCGATAACTTTAAAAGAAAAAAAACAGTATTAGTTGCAAAATAACAAATTTACACGGAGGTAAAAAACATGGTTGATTATGCAGCAGCAATAAAGAAACCATTCAACGACATTCAAACACTTGGAATTGGAATAATACTTGGAGCAATCCCAGTAATCAATTTTCTAGTAACAGGATATGGAATTGGTGTCGCAAGAAAGGTTTCAAAGAAAGACAACAAATTGCCAAAATGGGACCCAGGACAAATAATACAATACATAAAAGATTTTGTTATCAGTCTGGTAATCTCATTGGTATATTTGATTCCGGCAGGAATTTTCTTCACAATAGGCGGAGCTCTTGCAATCGGAAGCATCATCACTGCAATTTTTAGCGGAAGTGCAGAAACCGCAATAGGCAGTCTTGTTGGAACAATAGCAACAGGAGGAATTTTCCTAATAATTGGAGCAATCCTAGCAATAATAGGCGGATTAATGGCAATTATGGGCGTAGTTTCTTATGCAAAACAAGGTTCAATAGGAGCGGCTTTCAAATTTGGTGCAATCCTGAAAAAAGTTTTAACAGGAAACTTCATAGCTGCACTAGTAATATGCATAGTATACTCAGCAGTATTGTTTGTAGTAGCAATATTACTTTCAATAGTTCCAATAATCGGATCATTAATAGGATTTGGATTAATGGGATATGCAACAACAGTAACAGGATACACATTATTTGCAGAAGTACTTAATGAAACGCCATAAATACGGCGTTTCAAATTTTCTTTTTTTCTTAATAATTTTTAACACTGCTTCACCTTAATTTTAAGCAAAGGTTTTTTGACTAAACTTTTTTTGACCAACAACAAAAATTACTGCGGAGATGGCTGAGCCCGGTTTAAGGCGCCCGCCTCGAAAGCGGGTTTCCCTTTGGGAATCGAGGGTTCGAATCCCTCTCTCCGCGTACACAGTTTCGGCTGTGTGGTACGACGGTTATCCCTTCTACAAAGGGATAAGCCTAGCTTCTTTCTTTTTGGTATCGCTTTCTTCCAGAATCAAAGATTCTGGGAGACCGTGCAAACTTGTTTACCCGGTTTCTTTCTTACAAGAAAGAAAAAGGATTTTGGATACCTCTCTCCGCGTATCCGCAAGCCCACGAATGTAGGACATACTACTCCTCTGTCAAAGACAGGATATAACTATTATTCTTTCTTTTTTCCCAGGGTTTTTCTTTCTTTAGAAAGAAAAAGGCTGTTTGGATTCCACTCTCCGCATTCTTATTTGCTCTTTTTTGCGGTTAGAGAATGTTCATTTTTTTCAGTTTCTCTTCAAAGTCATCGTTATTCTGAAAAACAATTCCTTTGAAACCAAGAGCCATAGAAGCCAGAACGTTTAAGGTAGAATCATCCACAAAAACACACTCGTTTGGTTTCAATTTTGTTTGCTCTAAAAAATGATTGAAAATATTTGGGAATGGTTTTATTTCCTGAACCTCATGGGAAAGAAAAATTTCCTTGAACGGAGCATACAGTTTTTGTTTCCTGTAAGCTTTCCCCTGAAGAAAATTTGAATTAGAAAGCAGATACAAATCATACTTTTTTGCCATAATATCAAGCAAAGCATAAAGCGCTTCGTTTTTTAAAAATTTTAATTCATAATGGGCTTCGATTAGTTTTTTGTATTCTAATTCAGATATGCCAACAAAGACTCTTTTCCAAAAAGTATAAGGCGAATAAAATCCTCTTTCAAAATTCCACAAATTTAAATAATAATTGGACTTGGCAATCCATTCACCGGTGCCTCTGATTGAACAAATATTTTTGAGAAGATTCAGCTCAGGAGCCTCCACAAAAAGCCCGTTCATATCAAAAACTATTGCCTTAAAACCCATTCAATCACCAAAAAACTATTTATTCACGCTAACCTAAATTATTAATTCCTCCAAAAAGGTTAAAAATATCAAATAACCCTTTGGCAGGATAAATTGAAAATTATTTTTTGAATTTTTTCACTTCTGAAAAAGGACCAGAAAGGGTTATGTTAGGTTTGAGAAATTCAGCTTTGATAGTAGAGGAAAAAACAGCAATCGAACCTAAAGGAAGATAGTTATTTTTCTCAATGTAAATTAAAAGTTTTTTTAAATCAGATCTAGCCAATTGAAAAGAATTGTTTTTTGATTTTGAATTAAACCTCGCAGCCAAAGAAATAAGTGTTTTTTCATTCTGACATTCAACAGTTAATTCCTTTTCAGAAAAAAGCGAAACCAAAATTTTTGCAGAATTATTATTCAAAGGCTTTGTGAAAGAATCATTAAAATCCAGTTCTTTCAGAGAATTAATTTGTTCAATCAGAATCCCTGAAATATAATCAAGGTGCTTTATTTTTTTCTTTAAATTCTGTTCAACACTCTCAAGATTAGAAATTGAAAAATCAAGAGAACTTTTAGAAGTTTTTAACAAACCATTATCAGTTCTTCCTCTTTCAATCATAATCTGAAGCCGGCTAACAATAGAATCAACATCATTCTCAGGTTTTTTTTGTTTTATTAAATCATTCAAACCAATAACGAGTTTGTTTTTCATTTCAGAATAAATTTCATGCTCTCCTTTTTCCAAAATATAAAAGTGATTGCCTTTTTTTGAAAGAAAACCAAAAGTGGTTAAATCTTTCAAAGATCTTGAGAGGGCTGCTCTTGCGGAATTAATGTTTGAGTAAGAGGTGGCAAATTTATTGAGAAGCGAATTATAGTCAATGCCCTCATTCTGTTTTACAATCAAAAGTATAGTATTTTTAGTACTCATACCAAAATTAACAATTAAAAGAATTTAAAGGGAATGTTAATAATTGCAAATTAAAGAATTACAAATTAAAGAATTACAAATTAAAGAATTGCAATTTATTTTACAAAATTAAGCCTTTGATTTCAATTCTACTTTTTTCATTCTTTTAGGAATGACTTTGTATTTCTTCATGCCACATACGCCGCATTCTGCAATAAAAGTAGGCTTTTTGTTCTGCTTTTTAACAGTAGCAGTGAACTCTGCTTTTCCGCCATAACCGGCTTTATGCTTTCGTTCATTCTGCCTTGTCCCCCATGAAAGAGTCCTTGCTTTGCCTGGTTTGAACAGCTTGAGCTTATGCTCAGTGTGCGAATTGCATTTCGCACAAAAAAGACTTTGTTCCTTTGGAATATTCATAAAAAATCACTCAAAAAATAAGAGTATTTAACTAAAATAATAGGATTAAGCAAGGTTTATAAAGGATTAGCAGAGGGGCTCTCGAAAGAGTTAAATACAAAAAAGCCATCTTAATTACATGTTTTCAGCATTTTCAAGCGGTTTTACAGAGATAATAAAAAAGCCCTCTTATCTGATTCCTGCCTTTTTTGGAACACTTGCAAACGCAATTGTATTGATTCTTTCAATAGACAGTTATTTTAACATTCTGTACAGCGCGCTAATTCTTGGAGAAACTCCTGATTCAACATTAATAGAGCTTCCATATCACCTTTTTGCATTTTATGGAACAGATTTAATAATTATAGGCCTGGCAAGTTTCATTACTTTCGGAATAGGAATTTATCTTGTTTTTGTGTATGCTTCACTTTTGAATGGAAAAGAAAAATCAGCAATAAACGCAGTAATAAAAACAATCCCAAAAGCAAAGGAAGTTTTCTTATTAGCTTTTTTTGTCACAATCGCAGGGCTTTTGTACGGGTTTGTTGCATATATGCTTTTTGTAATAAGTCTCACAATAGAGGTGCTTGGCATCGTGACTTTCTTATTAATGCTCGCTTGGATGATTATAGGAATTCTTGCTTTTTTAAAACTCGCATTCACCCCAGTAGCTATGGCTTTGGATAATCAAAAACTCAAGCCTGCACTTAAAGCAACATGGCAATGGAGCAAGAAAAGAACAATAAGAATAGTAATTTTCCTTTTTCTCCTGAGTTTTATTTCAGGTCTTATAGGGAGTCTGTTTGCGGGAATAGGAGAAACCGTGGGAATTGAAGAATTAGGGGTTCTGATATTAATATTAGGAATGATTTTTGCCAATGCATATTACAATATTGCATTCATAAAATTTTACCTCAACCACAAACAGTGAAAAAAAATTGTTTTTAAAACAATCCCACATTCATTAATCAGCGAAGTGGTTTGAATTGACAAAAATAACACAGTTAAAACTCAAAAATTTCAAGTCTTTTAAAAAAGCAGAGATACCTTTTGCAAGAGGATTTACTGCAATCGCTGGGGCAAATGCATCAGGAAAATCAAACATACTAGATGCACTTCTTTTTGCAATGGGAATAACCTCATTAAAAATGCTCAGGGCTTCAAAATTAACCGATCTTGTGAACCATGATTCTAAAGATGGTTATGCAAAAGTAGAACTTGATCTTGAAGATGATAATGGAAAGGCAATTCATGTAACAAGAATTATTGATAAACAAGGAAAGAGCATTTACAAATTAGATGATAAAAGAAAAACAATGAATGAAATACAATCTTTGCTTTTAGAAATAGGAATCAATCCCAACGGTCACAATATTGTTGTACAGGGAGATATTACCAGAATTATTGAAATGAATGCAAAACAAAGAAGACACATTATTGAAGAGGTTGCTGGTTTGCAAGAGTTTGAGGAAAAAAAAGAAGAAGCATTAAAGAAACTTGCTAAAGTTGAACAGAAAGTAAAGGACGCAACCCTTATTCTTAATGAAAGAGAATCTTATTTACAACAGCTTGAACAGGAAAGAGGAAACGCATTGAAGTATAATGAACTGCGAGAAGAAATGAAAAAATCAAAAGCAACAATTCTTTCCGAAGAAATTAAAATTATAAGAAAAGAATTAAGCGGAGCAAAAAAACAATTAGAAGAAATGCAAAAAGAAGTTGAAAATAAGCGAAAGGAAAGAGATAAGCTTCAGGAAGAGGAAAGAGAATTAGAAAAAAAAGTTGAGGAAGCAACAAAAAATCTTATTTCCGCAAGCGAAAAAACTTATTCTGGTTTGGGAAAGGAAGTCGAACAGAAAAAAGGACACTTAATGCTGCTTAATGAGAGATTCAGCTCAAAAAATTACGGAATTGAACAAAAATCCGCAAGAAAAGAAAAACTGAAAGAAGAATTAAAAGAAATAAAAAAAAGCAGAGCTGAAAAAGAAGAGCAATTGAAACATGCAATTGATTCGCTTGAAAAAACCAGCGAGCAATTGAAAACTATTCAGAAACAGGTTAATTCAAAAAGTCCCAAACTTGAGGAAAAAAAAGAAGGGATTCAAAGCAATGAGGAAATTTATTATAATTTAGGAAAAGAAATTGAAGGATTAAAGGAAAAACTCCATGAGGCACGGATTCTTAAAAATAATTTTGAGAAGGAAGCAAACTCCGCAAAAAACACTCTTCAGGAATTGGAAGCAAGGAAAAGCAAACTGGAAATAAAGCTTAAAGAAAAGGAAGGATTAGAAAAACAAATAATTACACTTGAAAACAAAAGCCCGAGCGAAAGATTAGAGGCTAAAGAAAAAGAACTGGAAAAACTTATGAACGAGCTTCATATTTCGAAAGGAAAACACGAAAGTGTTCATGAAGCAATTGAAACTTTACAGCAGGCAAAATCTGACTGCCCTATATGTGATAAACCACTTGAAAAAAATACTAAAGAAAGCATAACAAGCAAAAAACAGAAGGAAATCGGGGCATTAAAAACAAAAATTGCAGAACTTACACTTACAAGGGAAAAGATTGAAGAAGAGAAGAAAAAAATCAGGGCTGATGAAAAGGAACTTGCAGAACTCAAATATTCTATAAAATCATTTTTTGGATTAGGCGAGGAATTTGCAAGTGTTAAAGAAAAAATGAGCAAGCTGAAAGAAACTGCAAACTCAAAAGAATATGAAAAATACCATTTGCAGGAAAAAGAATTTGAAACAAAAATTACGGGACTGCAAAGTAAAAGAAGCGAGGTTGAAAAGAAAATTAATGATTTTAAACATAGTGAAGCCAACATCGAAATGACCCAGCTTCTACATAAAATGCAGGATTTGAATGACCAGAAAAATGAAAAAGGAAGATTAGTAACAGAGTTAAGCTCTGAAATTGACAGGGTTTTGCAGCACAGAATTGATACAATAGAGGAAGAGGAAAAAACAATAGAAAAGGAACTTGAGGAATCTAAAAAAAGAATTGTGCAAATCAAGGAAGAAAAAGAAAAGGAAGAAAAAGATCTTGAAAAAATGGAATCTGAACTTGAAAAATCAAGCAAAGCAAACAAGCTCCTCGAGGATGAGAAGGACAGATTGGTTACAAAAATTAAAAACATTTCAGAAAAACGCGATACTCTTGGAAGGAAAATTGAAAATCAGGAAAAGGAAGTTAATGAAGTTAATTTGCAACAATCCAAAAATGAAGTTAGGATTGTTGATTTAGAGGAAGAGTTTAAAGATTATGAAAATGTGAAAATTCTTTCAGAATTTGTACTTAATGATTTGAAAACAAGAATTCCGGAAATTGAAAAGGAAATTGAAAAACTTGGAGCTATTAATATGAAGGCTTTGGAAAACTTTGATGCTTACAAAAAAGAAGTTGATAATGTAAGAGAAAAAGCAACCAAACTTGACGAGGAAAGAAAAGCTGTTATTGAAATGATTGATAAAATAGAAGTGAAAAAACTAAACGTGTTTATGGAGTGTTTTGAGCATGTTGCCAAAAAATTTTCTGAACTTTATTATAATTTCTTTGAAGGAGAAGGCCACCTTGATTTAAGCGATAAAGAAAGCCCATTAGAAGGGGGATTAATGATACAAGCAAAATACAAAGAAGAGGTTATGAAAAGTATTGATGCTATGAGCGGGGGAGAAAAGAGTTTAACAGCAATGGCTTTTTTGTTTGCAATTCAGTCTTTTGAACCTGCACCATTTTACATTTTTGACGAGGTTGATGCTGCATTAGATAAGGAAAATTCCATTAAAGTGGGTAAAATGATTAAAGGCCAGAGTGATTTTAGCCAGTTTATTTCTATCAGCCATAATGATTCAGTAATCAACCAAGCAGACCAAATTATTGGAGTTGCTTTGAACAAACAGAAAAGTTCGGTTATTGGGTTAAGGCTGAAAAAGTAAACCTAAATAATATAATTTCTGCAAAGGAACAGAGTATTTTTCTTTCAAACTGAATGTCATTTAGCTGAACATACAGACGCCACACGCGTTTAAAAGTATCTTTTATATATCTTTCGCAAGAGAATTTCTAGTTCTAATTTAGTAAAGTGAGTCTATTTGGTTTTGGAAATTATTTTTGTAACAGGATTATTGAGTCTGGCATTCGCTGGCTACAATACAATCAGCCTTGAGAAAAAAGATACAGGAACCGCAAAAATGAGAGAAATCTCAGGGTACATTAGAGAAGGCGCATTTGCATTCCTCAAAAAACAATACTCTATTTTAGCTGTTTTTATCGCAATAATGGCAATAGTTCTTGTTGTACTTATCAGCCCTTTAACCGCAATAGCATATGTTTTCGGAGCAGTAAGCAGTATTATTGCTGGATTTTTAGGAATGAACTCAGCAACAAAAGCTAATGTAAGAACAGCTCAAGCAGCAACTAAAAGTTTACAGGAAGCATTAAGCGTTGGATTCCAATCAGGATCAATCTTAAGTATGAGTGCAGCAGGATTAGGAATAATTGGAATAGCATTAATGTTTTATTTATTCAATGATATGACAATAGTCGCGGGATTTGCATTCGGTGCAAGTTCAGTAGCTTTATTTGCAAGAGTTGGCGGAGGAATTTACACCAAAGCAGCTGATGTTGGAGCAGATTTGGTTGGTAAAGTTGAAGCAGGAATTCCAGAAGATGATCCAAGAAATCCAGCAACAATCGCGGATAATGTTGGAGACAATGTTGGAGATGTTGCAGGCATGGGAGCAGATTTATTTGAAAGTTATGTGGGAAGTATTATTGCTGCAATGGCAATTGGAGTAATTGTATTTGAAGGAAATGCAATTGTTTTCCCGTTAATAATTGCGGCAATTGGAATCATTGCCTCAATAATCGGTTCATTTTTTGTAAAAGCAAAAGACGAAGCAGGAATTCATTCAGCATTAAACAATGGTTTAATGGTAGCATCAGTGATTGTACTTATAGGTTCTTACTTTGCAACAACAGCAATAGGAATTTTACCACAAACATTTGAATTAGGCGGATTATCTTATGATGCGCTTGGTGTTTTCATTGCAATAGTAACAGGATTAGTTGCAGGAATTGGAATAGGTAAAATCACAGAATATTATACATCAGAAGATTATAGTCCGGTAAAGAAACTTGCTAAAGCTTCAGAAAGCGGAGTAGCAACAAACATTATTGATGGTTTAGGATTAGGGTATGGTTCAACAGCAATACCTATACTTATTATTTCAGGAGCAACACTTGTTTCTTTCCAATTTGCAGGATTATATGGAATAGCAATCGCGGCAGTCGGAATGTTAAGCACTTTAGGAATTTCATTAGCAATTGATGCTTATGGTCCTGTGTCTGATAATGCAGGAGGCATTGCTGAGATGGCTGGAATGGGACCAAAAATCAGAAAAAGAACTGATGCTTTGGATTCAGCAGGAAACACAACAGCAGCTATTGGAAAAGGTTTTGCTATAGGCTCAGCAGCATTAACCGCACTTGCATTATTCGCAGCATTTGCACAGGCATTGAACTTAGATGTTATCAATATTCTCAATCCTCTAACTCTTGTGGGTTTGTTCCTTGGCTCAGCAATAGTATTTGTATTCTCAGCACTCACAATGAATGCAGTTGGAAGAGCAGCTTTTGCAATGATTGAAGAAGTAAGAAGACAATTTAAGGAAATAAAAGGCTTGATGGAAGGAAAAGCTAAGGCAGATTATGCAAGATGTGTTGAAATTTCAACACAAGGTGCATTAAAAGAAATGATTTTACCAGGAGTACTTGCAATTATTGCCCCTTTCGTAGTTGGAATTGCACTAGGCCCAGAAGCATTAGGCGGATTATTGGCAGGAGCACTTATCACAGGAGTATCACTCGCAATCTCAATGGCTAACTCTGGCGGAGCATGGGATAATGCTAAAAAATATATTGAAGCAGGACATCATGGAGGCAAAGGAAGCGAGCCTCACAAAGCATCAGTTGTTGGAGATACAGTCGGAGATCCATTCAAGGATACCTCAGGACCTGCACTTAATATTCTTATCAAATTAATGACAATAGTATCATTGATTTT
>JANLGZ010000079.1 GCA_024653905.1 archaeon | reverse complement strand
GCCCCTTTTCTGGCCCTGCATACCGCCACGCTAATATTGTGATTCAGTGCCTTTTTTGCTGCCATTATTTTTGACTTTACTCCGCCAATGCCATAAATTGATTTTTCTCCTTCAATAATTCCTTTTGAAAGCAGTCCTTCTATATCTTTTATTTTTTCAGCACAGTTATTTTCTTTCGGGTTTTCTGTAAAAATCCCATCAACATCCGTCAGTAAAATCAGCAAATCTGCATTGAATTTTATTGCAGCCAATGCAGCCAAACCGTCATTGTCGGAAAACACTTCTTCTTCTGAAAGTGCTTCGGTATAAATTGCATCATTTTCATTGATTATTGGTATTACTTTTATTTCAAATAATTTTTCCACGGTGTTTTTCAGGTTTTCAAATGATTTTTCGTTTGTAAAAGCAAGGCGGGATAATAAAATTTGTGCAATGGTCTGCTTGTGTTTGCTGAATGCCTTTTCATATTCATGCATTAACAGGCTTTGGCCTATTGCTGCCATTGCCTGTTGCATTTGAACATTTTTAGGAAAATTCCCGCCTGTTTTCTCTATCCCAAAACCTATTGCCCCGCTGGTAACGAGAATAACATCACTGCTGTTTTTTTTGAGTTCCGATAATTCTTCTGCAATTGCCTTTATTATTTTTTTATTAGGTTTATTATTATCCATAAGGGCATTGGTTCCGATTTTTACCACAATTCTTTTGAAATTGTTATTCATTTTTTCCCAGCTCTTCTGATTTTTCTTTTGCTTTGGTAATCGTTTTCTCAATAATTTTTTTAAATTCCCCTTTCTCTAAAATTTTTCTACCAGCTATTGTTGTTCCATTTGGAGAGGAAACCATTTCAATAAGTTCCTTGGTGCCCATTTTTGATTCTTTCAATAGCTTTCCTGTTCCAATAAGAGTCTGCAGTGCCAATTCATATGCTTCTTTTTTTCCCAAACCATTTTTAGTTCCTGCTTCAGCCATTGCTTCTAAAAAGTAAGCAACAAATGCAGGCCCTGAACCACTTAATCCTGTTACGCCATCAAAATTCTTTTCCTCAACTTCAATAGCAACACCAAAGTTTTCTAATAATTCTTTCACTTTTGTTTTTTCATTTTTTGTAAGATTAATGGAAGTAAATGCACAGGCTGCTTCTCCAGCTAGTGCACAAATATTAGGCATTACTCTCACAATCTTTTTTTTTCCAAGAGCCTTTTTCATTGCAGAAATTTTTATTCCTGCAGCAATCGAAACAACAATTTGATTTTCAACTTTTGGTTTTATTTCTTCTAAAATTTTTCCAACCGTATTAGGTTTTACGCAAACAAAAATCGTTTCACTTTTTTCAGCAACTTTTAGCGAATTTTCAGCAGTAACAAAGCCTTCTTTTTCAATCAGTTCTTTGTTAGGGTCAAAACAAATAATTTCACTTTTAGCAATTCCTTTTTTCACAAGGCTTTTTGCAAGAGCACTTCCCATTTTTCCAAAACCAATAAACCCTATCATTGTGATTCCTCAAGATGTTTAAAATAATTATACTGTTTAAAATAATTATACTGTTTAAAATAATTATAATAATTAGTTATTAAAATTTTATTTCTGACTAGGAAGTAAATCCCTTCTCATGCAGAATTAAAGGCAGGAATATTATAAAAAGATTATGCAGACCAGAATTGGTGTTTAAATGCGGGAGGCAGGACTCGAACCTGCGGAGGCGCTAGGCCAACGGGTGTTTCAAGCAGAAAATCATTTAGACTTATAAGCTTCCTAAACCCGTCCGAATTGCCGCTATCGGACTCCCGCAAGAGAATTTATTGTTTCTAATCTGTCTTTGCGTTTAGGCAAGTAATTTTTAGTTAGAACATCTTTAAATGCTTTTACTTGGCTTTTAGGGATGCGAAAATCGTTCTGGTAATACTTTTGGTGAAGTATATTAACAGTGCCTATTTTGGCTTTCACCTCTAATTTGTCTAATA
>JANLGZ010000076.1 GCA_024653905.1 archaeon | reverse complement strand
CCTGATGCGATTAAGGGTTGAAAGGCTACTTGTTGCAGGCTTAGGAGAGCAATACGCTGAAGACGTATGTGTCGCGGGTCCAAATCCCGCCGTTCCCATAATATTTCCTTTCTTCATGGAAACACAAGGGGGTGCAAGTTTTACTCTTGCTTTTGCTTCCATTGATTTAATCAAAATATAGTATGTTATGCTGAAGAGACTGATCTTAAAATCCAGTCCGCTCCTTTTTTCAACTTTTATCTGCATTATTATATTATGCTGGATTTGAAAGGAAAAACAGTAATTGTTACCGGTGCTTCCAGAGGCTTAGGCAGAGCTATTGTTTTGGGTTTTGCTAAAGAAGGCTGTAATTTGGTTTTGAATTTTGTTTCTGATTCCAGTAAATCAAAAATAAATTCTCTGCAGAAAGAACTTTTTGGGTTAGGTGTGAAGAGTATTATTGTTCAAGCCGATGTTTCCAAAGAAACTGATTGCAAAAAAATCCTGAATTCTGCTGTGAAAGAATTTGGTTCTGTTTTTATTTTGGCTAATAATGCGGGTGTTTATTCAAGCAATCCAGGAACTCCTACATGGGAACTTGATGAAGAGGAATTTGATAAAATTTTTTCCACTAATGTTAAAGGATTATTTTTCATGGCCAAGCATGTCGGCAAGTGGATGATTGATAATAAAGTTAAAGGTGCAATTATTAACACTGCCTCAGTTGCAGGTTTGGATGCAAGTGTTTCGGGGAGTATTTATGGTGCATCAAAAGCAGCGGTTTATGGTTTTACAAAAACATGGGCTGTTGAATTCGGCAAGCATGGAGTTAGAGTTAATTCAGTTTCTCCGGGTCCTGTGGATACAGATTTATTGGGTAATGTTCCTGTTGAAAGAAAAAAGCATTTTGCAGAGGAAACTCCTTTAGGTAACCTTGCAAGACCGGAAGATATTGCTGATGCGGTTGTTTTTATGGCAAAGCAGGAAAGAATTAACGGTCAAACCATTGTTGTTGATGGCGGGCGTTTAAGGCATTAGCAAAACTATTACATTGTCTTTTAATTAGTTTTCTCTCAAATTATTTCGGTTTTCTTGTTGTTAAAACGTATTTTTCCTTTAGTTTTAATTTTTCTTTTTTCAGTTAGTGTATTAGCTGCAACTCCTACTGTATCCAGCAGTACTCATCCAGAGGGAGAATGGGCAGATGCTCCTTTTATTAAAGTTAATTTTTCTTATTCTGGTGCAACAACTTTTGCTTATGTTGTTGATAAAGAAGCAGACACTGTTCCTGATGTAACTGGGGAAACAAGTACTTTTGTAGATTCCTCAAGTTCAGAAATTTCTTTAGGTGCAAAACTTGATGGGATTTATTGGTTGCATGTAAGAGGGAAAAATTCTTCCGGTTGGAGTGATACAAAACATTATGAAATTAAAGTGGATTCTGATGGTCCAACAAGACCGGAAAATCTTATTGTAACTTCTTTAGAGGATGGAACCATTCAATTAGAATGGGATGCTTCTGAAGATGCTCTTTCAGGAATTAAACACTATAATGTTTACAGAAGCAGTCTTAGATTTGTTAGTGATGGAACTATTACAAGAGAATTCACAATCCGTGATGCTGTTGCAAAAAAAATTGGTGAAGAAATAACAGAAACCAGTTATCATGACGAGGAAATAAATGAGGGGTATAGATATCACTACAGAATTCAGCCAATTGATAATGCAGGAAATGAAGGGACGCCAAGTTCTATTGCTTCTGCACAAGCTCCTTCTTTTTGTGATTTTACAATTTCTATTAACACTGTTCTTGAGGACGGAAATATTTCTATTTCTATTGATTCTACTGGTGAATTCAAAAAAGGAAATGTAAAAATCATTGACCCTGTGGGCATTGAAACGGAACTTGTAGAATCTGAATCAAATGTTTTTTCCATTGAAACCTCCTATAGTTTAGTGAGCAGACCAAATGGGGATTATAATATTACTTTTACTTCTATTGATCCTGATTTTGATGTATGTTCGTCTGAAAAGATTTTTGTTTATGATTCAGTATTTCCAAGTGTAAAAATAATTTCCCCTCCGTCCACCGAGGTTTTAACTGATTTAGTTAAGTTCGAAATTGAAGCAAGTGATTCAGGAGTTAATCCATCCGGACTTGAAAGTGTTGGCATTTATGTCGAAAAACCCAGCGGAGAGGTATTAATTGGAGAAGCGGAAAAGTCAGGTTCAACTTATGTTTATGATTGGAATACAATTGCGCATGAAAATGGGCGATTTAAAATTATTGTAAAAGCAAAAGATCATGCAGGAAACGAAACTATTGATTCTGCAGTTTATAGTTTTCAAAATACTTTTTTTGTAAGAACAGAAGCAAGTTCTGCTATTGCCTCTGCTGAAACTACAAGAATTAGCACTATAAATTATCTAGCTGAATTAAGAGAGCAAGGAATTGATGTGCAAAGTCTCCAAAACAGATTTTTGAATGCAGATTCTAATTTTAATTATGCTAAAGAGCTTTTTGAGCAGGGTTATTATTTTGAATTAGCTTTTGAGCAGGCAAATTCAGCCAAATTACAGTATGCTTCAATAAAGAATAGTATTGCTGTGGAAAATTATGGCGCAAGAACTTATATTTATGATGCTGAACAACTTGATATCTTTTTAGGTGCTTCAGGATTAGATTCAGGGATAACTAACAGCTCTAAAAATCTTATCCGGACTTTACAGCCATCAAGAAGATTAGAGATTATAAAAATTATAAACGGAGCAAGCACCTATTACAAGGCAAATGTTCTGATTTCCTTTTCTAATACTCAGGATAATAATTTATCTTTGAGAGTTTTGGAAATAATTCCAAAACAATTTACTAATGACGCTAACAATCTTTCGTCAGTTTCTGGTTTTGAAATAATACAATCTGATCCTATTATTGCATTTGAATCTATTGATTCTGTTCAGGGAAAAACAACTTCTATAATTTATTCTTTAAAACAAGAACTGGCTAAAGAGCAGGCGGATATTTTACTTTCTTCAAATGTAATGAATTTTTACATTTCTCCTCCTATTTTAGTTGATTCTACAACTGATTTATCTTCAGTTAAACTTTCGTCATTGCTAAACTTCACTTCATTAATTTCTTCTCTTCCTCCAATTGAATGGAGTACGACCAATCTCATTATTGCAGGGATAGCTATTCTTGTAGTTTTGTTCATTCTTTTAGTTATTGTTCTGTTGGCAGTATTTGCAGGGTATTATTTTTTTATAAGAAAAAAACATTGATTTACTATGGGTCTTGAAAAATTTCTAAAAGAATCATCTAAAGATGTTGATAAGGAATTGGAAAACTTTTTTCCTAAAAAAATTACTAAGAAATGGGTTTCAGAATTTCTTGGAGAACCTGAATTTAGTTTCGATGAAAATTCTTCTCAGAAAGCAGTTGTTGATCCGATTTGGGATTTTTTAGATCGTGGCGGGAAACGATGGAGACCAACTTTAATGCTGCTTGCCTGTGAAGCTGTTGGTGGCAGCAAAAAAACAGCCATGCCTTTTACGGTTATTCCTGAACTTGTTCATAATGGAACAATAATGGTTGATGATGTTGAGGATAATTCTTCTTTAAGGAGAGGCAAACCATCAACTCATCTTATTTATGGTGTTGATGTTGCAATAAATGCAGGAAATGCAATGTATTTTCTGCCTCTTGTAACACTGATTAATTCTAGTAATATTTCTGCCGAACAAAAAGCAACCATTTATGATTTATATGCAAAAGAACTCCTGAAACTTTCTTTTGGGCAGGCAATGGATATTTACTGGCATAATGGTCATTCTGAGGTAACAGAACAGCAATACTTGCAGATGACTTCCTATAAAACCGGCTCATTATCAAGATTAGCAGTCGGTTTAGGTGCAGTTTTAGGAAAAGCATCAAAAAAACAAATATCTGCTTTATCTGATTTTGCAACAAGTATAGGCGTCGCTTTTCAGATTCATGATGATATTCTGAACCTTAAACCATCAGAGGATTGGGGGAAAGAAATAGGTGATGATATTCAGGAAGGTAAAAGAACTTTGATAGTTATTCATTCTTTTTCAGTAATTACTGCGGATAAAAAAAATAAGCTGGCAAAAATTCTTGGTGCAAAAAAAAATTCTAAAGCAGAAATAAAAGAAGCTATTTTAATTTTGGAAAATTCTGGTTCAATTGATTATGCAAAAAAATTCGCAAAAGATATTGTGGTTAAAAGTTGGTCAAACCTAGATAAGGCTCTTGCTGATACTGATGCAAAAAAAATGTTGAAAGAATTTGCTGATTATGTAATTAAACGCGAAATTTAAACATCGTATTCTTTATCTACTTTTTTGATATTCATTCCTTTAGAATCAATTTCTATAGGGTGCAAATCTTCTGAATGGTGTGTTGCACGCATTTTTCTTATATGGAGGGTTCTATTGCTTCTTGTTCCTATTCCCATGTAATGTAATACTATTACTCCGTCAACAACATATTCTTCTATTCCGTATTTTCCGAATTTGTTTTCTCCTTCAGTTATTTCTGAAGTTATAAGTGTTGTAACTCCTATTCTCATTAAAAGATAAGAAAGTTTCAGGATTGCGTTTCTGATTTCATTTTCACTTTCATAATTCATTCCCATAGCAGGAATAGAATCAATAACTAGTCTTTTTGCGCCTATTCTTTTTGTGGTGCGCATTATTTCAAGTAAAAGTTTGTCAATATCAAATCCTGTTGCAGGCATTGCAAATTCTTCTTCGCTCGGGATCCCAATTTTTGCAAGGCTTCCGTCAATAACCTGTAGCATATTCTCATCTTCGAGTTTCCGCAAATCCCAACCAAACCTTGCCATGTCCTGCCTTATAAGTTCAGGTCTTTCATCAAGTGTTACATAAATGCCTGGTTCTTTGTATTTTGAAGCTCCTTCATAAAGGTATTGGGTGCAGAAAATAGTTTTGCCTGTACCGCAGGCTCCTGAAATTAGGGTTGTTCGTCCTTCAGGAAAACCGCCTTCAATAAGTTTATCGAGTCCATTTATTCCTGAGGGGATTCTGTTCATTTCAGCCAAAGTATCACGTTATAGTTTGCTTTGAACTTGTATTTATATGTTTTTAAACGTTTAAATAACAGTTAAATTATTTCAAAAGATTAATTCTATTTATATTTCTTTACCCCCCTTATAAAATAATGAAAAACTATTTCTTAGTATTAATGTTAGTTTTGTTACTTCAGCCGGCGTTTGCCAGCCAATTATTTATTTTAGATGTGTCAAATAGCACTTCTATTCCTTCAACAATTTATGCGGGGGATGTAGTAACACTTAATCTTACTGTAAGTAACATCAGCGGAATAGGGCAGGCTGCAGATAATATTAATGTTTCATTACAGCTGAATGAAAATGATTTTGAATTAATTGATGTTGAGGAAAATATTGCGTCAGTAAAATCCAAAGGTTCAAAAACGGTTTCTCTTAGGTTTCGAGTAAAAGATGGTGCGTTTCCAGGCGTTTATAAGTTACCCGTATTTTTGGATTATTTTTCAGGTACCGACAATTTGAATCAGGTTGATGATATTTTTTTAACAATCACTTCCTGTAATACTCTTAATATTTCCGAAATAGATTTGAGTAATTTTAAACCTCACACTAATGATTCACTTACAGTTACTGCAAATATTAAAAATAATTGTTCAACTGCAGCAAGAGATGTTGAAATAAATCTGAATCCTGTAACTAATAAAACTATTGATCCGTTTATTGTTGCGGCTGATTCAGTAAAAATTGGGGATATTTTATCTGGCCAACAGAAACAAGCAAAATTCAATCTCCACATACCTGATACTGTTGATGCTCAGACTTATGTTTTTTCAATCGATGCTAATTGTTATAGTTGCACTACTACTTCAAATGCTTTTTCATTCCAGGTTTTAGGAAGACCCGAATTAGTTTTTTCAAATATAGAGTACTCTGTTGAAAATACTTTAGGGGACGATTCACAAATAATGCAGGGCAGTTTGTTTACTTTATCAATCCAACTTGATAATATTGGTCAGGAAAAAGCCAAAGCAGTTGATATTTCTGTTGACTTTGGTGATTCTGTTATAGGGACAAGTAAATCATTCCTTGGAAACATTGATCCTGATGATTCAGGTGCGGCTATATTCAATTTAAGTGCAGCTTTTGATGCAAAATCTGGAGAAACGCCCGGAATAATAACTGTTAATTATATTGATGAATTAGGGTTGAAACAGTCTTTTACAGAGAGTTATTCACTTTACATTAATGCGGTTCCTCCAACTAGTCCAATTGTCTGGATTTTCATGTTGATTTTAATTATTATTATATTAGTTTTGATTTATTTTATAGTGAAATTTGTTTTCCGCCAGCTTGCGCTTAGGAAGCACTCTCGATGATAAAATTATCTTTCCTTAACTTATTCAGGAGAAAAACAAGGACTTTTTTAGCTGTTGCAGGAATTGCTATTGGAGTTGCAGCAATAATTGTTTTAGTTTCTCTTGTTGATGGTTTCACTTTAGAGTTTGATGATGTTATTGGGCAATTTAAAGCAATCACTATTATGGAAAAAGATGCTCAAGACCAAACACTTTCAAAATTAGATGCTTCTTTTGTATCAAAACTTGAGTCCATGCCTTATGTAAAAACAGCCGTTCCGGAAATCATGTTTCTTCCCGAAACAATTGACGGAAAAGCAGCGGGCATGACCTCCGTTTCCCCCCCGAGTGTTTATGGAATGGATCCGGATAAGTTTTTTTCATCGGGGGAAGTCACTTTTCTCGGAGAGCTTGATAAAGGTTCTTTGCTCAGAAGCTCTGATTCTGGGTGGGTTGTTCTTGGTCATGGAGTAGTAAATGAATATAAAAAATTTGTTGGTTCCACAATAAAAATTAACGATAAAAGATTTCGCGTAAAAGGAACACTAAAATCAGACAGTGATTTGTTAGCAGGAATAATTGTAATGAATCTTGCTGATGCAAGAGAGGTCAGTGGGTTTGAAGATGATAAATTATCTTCTATTACGCTTTTTTTATCTGACACTTCTAAAGATACTTATGTCGGGGATTTAATAACTCTTAAATACGGTGAGGATTTAACTGTTTTTACCCAAGCTGACATGTCTGAAATGTTTGGTTCAATTATTGGAAACCTGAGGCTTTTGGCAATTGCTGTTGCATTAATTTCAGGAATTGTTGCAGGTATAGGAATAGCGAACACTATTCTAATGAGTGTTCTTGAAAGGTTTAAGGAAATTGGTTCTTTGAAAGCGGTGGGCTGGACAAACAGTAATGTATTGAGAATGATTCTTTACGAAGCATTATTTCTCGGAATGATAGGCGGAGTATTTGGGATAATATTAGGTTTTGTTGTTGCTGAATTAATTTCATCTCTTTCAGGTATTGGTTATTATGCAAGCCCTGCGCTTATTCTAACAAGTTTTTTATATGCAATTTTATTAGGTGTTATTGCAGGAGTATATCCTGCATACCGAGCGTCAAAGCTTGATCCTATAGAGGCATTAAGGAGTTGATGGAATGAAAGAAGCCCCTGTGATAGAAATCAAGAATGTAAAAAAATATTATGAATTAGGCGAAGTAACTGTAAAAGCTTTAGATGGAGTTTCGCTTAAAATATTTGAAGGTGACTTTGTTGTTATAGTGGGTCCGAGCGGTTCAGGAAAAAGTACTTTAATGCACATTCTTGGAACACTTGATCATCCAACAACAGGTGATGTTTTAATTGATAATGAAAATTTAAAAACTCTTGATGAGTGGGAACTTGCAATGCTCCGCAGGAAAAAAATTGGTTTTATTTTCCAATCCTTCAATTTAATTCCCACTCTTAATGCTCTTGAGAATGTAGTTATTCCAACAGAACCTCTTCCGGGAAACAAAGAATATTTTGAAGATAGAGGAATAGAACTTTTAAAATCGGTTAAGTTAGGGGACAGATTGCTCCATAAACCGGATGAACTTTCAGGGGGGCAGAGGCAAAGGGTTTCGATTGCTCGTTCATTAATTAATAATCCTGAAATAATTTTTGCTGATGAGCCAACAGGTAACTTAGATTCTATTACCGGAAAACAGATAGTTGATTTAATGTATGATCTTAATCAAAAAGAAAACAAAACTTTTGTTTTAGTTACTCATGATCCTTCCTTGCTGGATTATGCTACTAAACGTGTTTTTATTTTAGATGGAAAAATAACCAAAGTAGAGGAAAGTAAAGGAAAAAAGCGAACGTGATTTTAAGTGCTAAAACTCAGTTTAATCAATCTCACAAGACACAAACTCAGAACTATGCTTTCTGTTTTAGGAATTATTATCGGTGTTGCCTCTTTAATTGCATTAGTTTCAATTGTAGATGGGATAAAATTTGATATTACTGATGCTTTAAGTAGTGCTCAAGGAGCAAGAGTTTTTCCACTTGGTTCTTCTGACCCGGTTTTCAATTCTTTTGATGAATCTTGGGGCGATAAAATAGATAAAATTCAGGGAGTAAAAGTAAGTGTGCCGAACATAATGCAACTTGCTAAATCCATTGAAGGCAAACCTGAGGCAATAGGAACTGGAGCAAGACTTATAGGGTTAAATTTATTAAAAAACGCCAAAGCAGGAGCCAGTGGTTTTGATGGTGAATTATTAGAGGGTCGAGATTTTGTTGTTTCAGATGAAGGGAAAAATGTGGCGATGATTGGGAAAAGCATTAAAGATGCTCACAACAAGTTTCTTGGTTCAAAAATAGATATTAATGGAAAAAAATTACAAATAATAGGGGTTTATAGCACTGGTTCTGATTTGCTTGATAATTCAATTTTAATGCCTATTGAAACAGCAAGAGAAGTAACAGGTTTTCCAAAAGGGAAAGTTAGTTTCATTAATGTAATGGTTAATATTCCAAGTGAAGATCAAAAAGTTGTTGATAAAATAAATCTGATTTATGGCGATGAAATTAAAGCCACTAGCTTGAGCGATTTTTCTTCACAATTTGGGACGATTTTTGACAGCGTTACTGCTTTGGTTGTTGTAATTGCATCAATTGCATCAATTGTTGCTGCGGTTGGCATAATTAACACAATGCTCATGAGTGTTCTTGAAAGGTTTAAGGAAATTGGCGCTTTGAAAGCGGTGGGCTGGACCAATTCCAATATAATGAAGATGATTTTATATGAATCCTTGTTTATTGGAATAATCGGGGGTTTTTTTGGGGTTATTTTAGGATTAATAGTTTCAATTTTTATAGAAGGATTTGGATTAACAACAGTTGTTACTTTTGAATTGATAATAGGTTCATTTTTAGGCGCAGTTTTTGTTGGAATAATTGCAGGTATCTATCCTGCATTCAGTGCTTCAAGATTAAATCCAGTGGATGCTTTAAGAGCAGAATAATCATTCTCTATAAACTTTAGTAACTCCTTTAACATTTGAAATTTTTTTGGATAATTCTTCTAATTGAGAAACATTTTTAATTTTTAAACCAAATTTACACTGTACTGAATTATTTGATGAAATTTTAGCATTTGTAGAACTAACTGTTATATTTGACTTAGAGATTACCTCGAGCAAATCTTTCAACAAACCCAAACGATCAGAAGCATGTACTATCAATTCGGTTTTATAATCATTTCCAGAACCGTGCCATGAAACCCCAATAAGTGTTCCTTTATATCCGCTAACTTCGTCGCAATCCGTTCGATGAACTGATATTTTTCTTTTAGTTGTTTTCAAACCAATTATATCATCTCCAGGGACAGGGGTACAGCATTTCGCAATTCGTATTTTTTTATCATTAATCTTTATTTTTTGTGCAGTATCCTTATTGAGTAAAGAGGTTTTGTTAGATTTTTGAATCTGTAACTTTGCTCTTATTTTCTGTTTAGCTTTTGAGGTTTTCACAAAACCGAGCCAATTCATTTTCGGAACTTGTTTTTGGGAAGTAATTATTTCAACAATATCGCTATTTTTTATAACTGTATGTAATGGAGCAATACTGCCGTTTATTTTTGCATTTTGGCAATGGTTCCCGATATCAGAATGAACTGCATATGCAAAATCAATCACCGTTGCTCCATCAGGCAATTCAATAACCTGTCCTTTCGGGGTTAATGCAAAAATTTCTTTTTCAAATATTCTGTTTTCAGTTTGATCATTAGATGTTTTTTGCCAATCTAAAATCTGTTTTATCCACTCTATTTTTTTATCAAATTTTGAATCTTTTTCCCCTCCCTTGTAAATCCAATGAGAAGCTATTCCGTATTCCGCTTCATCATGCATTTCTTTTGTTTTAATCTGAATTTCAATAGGGTTTCCCATGTGGCTTTGAATTGCAGCATGTAGTGCTTTGTAACCATTTCCTTTTGGTTTCGCAATATAATCATCAAATTCTCCCGGAATAGGTTTCCAGACACTGTGAATAATCCCAAGAACTTCATAACAATCTTTTATTGAATCGGTTATTACTCTTAATGCAATCAAATCATAGATTTTATCTAACCCTGCTTTTTTTCTTTTCATTTTTGTGTACGTGCTGTAAATTGTTTTTATTCTTCCTGAAATTTCGGTATTAATTTTTTCTTTTTTAAGCTCATTTTCCAATATTTCTTTGGTTTTTTTAATATCTTGAGTAACACCTTTAACTGTTTTATTGACTGCATTGCTGATTAAAGAATAAGTTTTAGGATCTGCTTGTTTGAATGCCAGTTCATTCATCTCAGAACTGATTTGGTAAATTCCTATTTTGTGCGCTAATGGTGCAAATATTTCCTGCACTTCAGAAATAAACTCGTCTTTATTTTCTAATTGGATTTCAGAAATTTTTCTAAGTATAACAAGGGCATCTGCAAGATGCAACATTATTACATCTGGATTTGTGGATACAACCACTAAAAGTTTTTTTCTGGAATCTTCTTTATTTTCTGATTTAATATGAAGTGCTTTTTCAAATCGTATTTTAGAATCCAGTAAATTTGCAACATTTTTTCCAAATTCTTTTTCTACTTTTTCCAAATATTTTCCGATGTTCTTTAGTGGGTGAATAAGCCCTGCTAATACAACCTCCTTTCTTTGTTTAAGGTTCAGAAGAAGATTTGCTAATTCCAATCCATGAACCAAACAGCTGTTTTTTTGCAGGCTTTCATTACAAGCGTTTGAAACAAATTCTAGTCCCTTTTCTGCTTCTTTAACTGATCCAAAAGCTGATTCAAATTCTTTGAGAAAGTCCTTTTGCAAGTTGGATTCCATACTATTCTTTTGTAATGTCATTATTATAGGATTAATCATTTTTTTGTTTTCAGGTAATTTTAAATACTATCGCTCTTTTTGTATACTAGATACCATGATTCAGTCGATAATTGTACAGGAAAACGGAAAGGCAAAAAACATCACTTCTGCCCAGTTTTTGGATATAAAAAACAAGACTTTCGCTTGGTTAGATATTGAAAATCCAACTAATGAGGATTTTGAATTTTTAAGGAAGAATTTTTCTCTTCATCCTTTAGCATCTGATCCTATTTTTGAATCAAGATTAAGGCCAAAAATAATAGATTTTCAGCAGCATTTATTATTGGTTTTTCACGAATCCATTCAGGAACAGAAAGAACTTTCTTTTCCAAGAGTAATATTTTTTATTGGGAAAGATTTTCTGATAACTGTACACAATCGAAGTTTGCCTTCAATTGATACAATGAAAGAATTAGTAAACAATAGCCCTAATGTTATGAAAAAAGGGTCATCTTTTTTGGTTTATGAAATTCTGGACAGGATAGTGGATAATTATTTTCCGATTTTGGATAAACTTGATGATGAACTTGATGATTTAGAAAATAAAATGTTTTTAGACGGAGAAAAAGGCACATTGAAAAAAGTTTTTTCTTTAAAGCGCAAAATTCTTGAAATAAAAAGAAAAATTTCCCCGTCAAGAGAAGTTCTCTCAAATCTGTCAAGGCACGAATCAAAAATAATTGATAAAAACGCATTGATTTATTTCAGGGATATATATGACCACACAATAAGAATTTCTGAAACTATTGATATTTACCGTGACCTATTAACAAGCATTCTCGATATTCATATTTCTCTGCAATCCAACAAATTGAACGAGGTTATGAAAGTTCTTACTGTAATAGCCACGATTATGATGCCTTTAACTCTTGTTACTTGGTTTTATGGGATGAATGTTATTTTTCCGGAAGTTGAATTCCTTAAAACTGACTCTTACTTTTTTATTTTGTTCCTAATGTTAATTGTTTCAGGTATGCTGATAATGTATTTCAGAAAAAAAAAGTGGTTATAATGAAACAATATTTATTTGTAAATTTCAAAACTTATGAGGAATCAACAGGGACTAAAGCGGTTTCTCTTGCAAAGCTATTAAGTGCTGAGTTTGATGGTAGTGTGGAAATAATCCCTGTTGTACAGGCTCTTGATTTGAAAGAAATAACTTCCAGTGCTTCGCTTAAAGTTTTTGCCCAACATATTGATCCTGTTTTTTTTGGTTCTAATACAGGAAAAATTCTTCCTGAAGCAGTCAAATCAGCAGGTGCATTCGGAACAGTTCTTAATCATGCGGAAAACAAAGTAGAAAATGATTTTATAAAAAAAGCAGTTCAGAGATGTAAAGAAACAGGTCTCAAAATAATGCTTTGTGCTGAAAATTTAAAAAGAGCCAAACAATTAGCTGTTTTTAATCCTGATTTTATTGCAGTTGAGCCCCCAGAACTTATAGGGGGGGATATTAGTGTCAGCACTGCTAATCCAAAGTTGATTTCGGATTCAGTAAAAGCAATCCATAAAATAAACAAAAATATTATTGTAATAACAGGTGCAGGGGTAAAAAATTCTTCTGATGTTTCAAAAGCATTAGAGTTAGGTTCTCAGGGGGTTTTTGTTGCATCAGGAATAGTCTGTGCAAAAGACAAACAAAAAGCACTAAAAGAACTTATAAGTGGATTCAAATAACTATGCCCTTGATTAAAGTGGGTTTACTATTATTTTTTTCATAAGCTTCAATGCCCTTTTTAAGCACTATAAAACCCAGTAAAGCGCATTTTATTCTGGTTTGAATTATATTCCCAAGTTCGTCAAAGAACGCTTCTTTTGAAATTTTTTTAGCCTGTTGAACATTTTTTCCTTTAACCATTTCAGTGATAATAGATGAAGAAGCAACACTAATCGCACAACCAGACCCCTTAAATTTTATGTCCTCAATAATATCATTTTTGATTCTCATTGTAAATTCCACCTGATCACCACAGCTAGGATTACCTCCGCTTACATCTATTTCAGGTTTAGTTATATTTCCTTTATTTATTGGGTTTTTGTACAAATCCAGAATTATTTCAGTATAAATTTCCCCAACCATCTAAACACCAAAAACTTTTTTTGCCTGTTTAATTGCAGTTACTAATTTTTCAATTTCTTCTTTAGTATTGTATAAATAAAATGAAACCCGTGCAAGTCCTTTTATCCCCATTTCCTGCATTAAAGGCTGAGCACAATGGTTTCCTGAACGGACTGCAATGGCATGTTCATCCAGAATTTGTGCAACATCATGAGGATGCACGCCTTTCAGATTAAAAGAAATTATGCCCGTTTTTGGACCTTTTTCAGGAGAGTAAATATCAATCCCTTCAATTTCTTTTAATTTTTTTAAACCAAATTTAAGAAGCTCTTGTTCATGCGCCTGTATATTCTCAATTCCTATTTTGTTTAAGTAATCAAGCGCTGCGGAAAAACCAACCGCACCTGCAACATTCTGTGTCCCGGTTTCAAATTTCCAAGGAAGGTTGTTCCAAGAAGATTTTTCCAGAGTAACCTCAGATATCATCCCGCCACCTGTAAGAAAAGGATTCAATTCATCAAGCAACTGTTCTTTTCCGTAAAGAATTCCTAACCCCATAGGCCCCAGCATTTTGTGTGCCGAAAACGCAATCATATCCGCATTCATTTTTTTCACATCTGTTTTCACGTGGGCAACTGATTGAGCTGCATCAACAACAAAATAACTTTCATTTTCTTTCACGATTTTTGAAATTTCTTTTATAGGGTTTATTGTGCCAAGGATGTTTGATGCTTTTGTAAGTGAAACAATTTTTGTTTTTTTATTAATTTTTTCCACAAAATCATCAAGATCAAGTCTTCCATCATGAGTAATATTAACAAATTTAAGATTTGCTTTTTTTCTTTTTGCAAGTTCCTGCCATGGAACAAGATTCGCATGATGTTCCATAACAGAAATAAGTATCTCGTCTCCTTTGGATAGTTTTTCACCTAAAGTATAAGCGCAAAGGTTAAGACTTTCAGTTGCGTTTTTTGTAAAAACAATTTCTTTCATCCCTTTAGCATTGATGAATTTTGCTGTTTTTTCATGTGATTCCTCAAAAGCAGCTGATGCTTTTTGACTTAAGGAGTTAACTCCCCTGTGCACATTTGAATTATAATTTTTATAATAATCACTTATTGCGTCAATAACCTGAATCGGTTTTTGAGTAGTTGCAGCATTATCTAAGTATGCCAGAGGTTTTCCATTGACTTTTTGTTTCAGAATCGGGAAATCTTCCCTTATTTTTTTTAGGTTCATAGCATTAACTCATGTTTTTTTCAATTTGAAATTCAATTGGTTGCCTTATTTCTTCAGGTAGCATAAAAACAACAGAATCCATAAAACTTTTTACAATCATGTTTTTTGCTTCATTTTTCGGAATTCCTCGTGATTCAAGGTAAAAAAGCTCATCCTCATCAATTCTGGCAACAGTGGCAGAATGAGATGCTTTAACATCGTCTGTTTTTATTTCCAAACCAGGAATCTGGTTACTGCTTGCCTTTTCTCCAAGGATTATACTATGGCATTCCAAAAAAGCATTTGCCCTAAATCCTGTAGGTTCAATTAGAATCATCCCATCAAAGACATTTTTGCTGCTATTCCTTAAAACCCCTTTGAAAATACTTCTGCTGAAAGTATCAGTGGCTCTATGCACTGCAGTATAATTTAAATCAAAGTGCTGTTCATTTTTTGACAGTAAAAAAGTATACCCCTCTGATTTTGAGTTCCTGCCTTCCAACACAGAAAAATTATTGGCTCTCACAAGTTTGCCTTCAGTGAAAATAGTTGCATTTACTATCGTTGCTTCATTTTCTATAATATTCTGCTGATAAGCAATGCTGTTTTTCCCAAAGTTATTTGTCTTCGCATGGTTCAGAACCGAATTTTCCTCTAGATATATTGTTTGATTGCTCAAAGAATTTTCTTTAGTTATAATTTCTTCGACCAAACTTGCGTTTACTCCTTTTTTAACAATTATAAAATATTTTGTTATTGCTTTGTCTTCAAAATTAATTTTCAGATGTATTGCTTTTTCAGAATTTTTTTCGATTAATACTACAAATGATGTGTTAAAGTTAGAATTGATAAAAGCCTCAAACTGATCTTTTGCTTTTTGTTCTTTTGCAAGAATTTTATAAATTGTTTTTGGCATTTCTTTCAATGCTTCTTCCAAAGAAATAATTCTATCAGTTCCATCTGATTTAACATCAGCTTTTCCTTTAGCAACAGAAAGAAGTTTTTCCAATTTAGCAATACTTGTGTACTTGCTTTTTTTCAGAGGTCTTTCAGTAAAAATCCGCTCGTTCAGATTTTTATAATCTTGCAAATCTGTTATTTCAGAAAGTATGGTTGTCTGCATTAATCATCCCACCGAATTTTCCATTTCCATTTCAATTAACCTGTTTAATTCAACAGAATATTCCAAAGGAAGTGTTTTTGTAAATGGTTGGATAAAACCAAGAATTATAAGGGTTAAGGCCTCGGCCTCACTAAGACCTTTAGACATTAAATAAAATATTTCATCATCGCTTATTTTTCCAACTTTTGCTTCGTGTGCAATAGTTGCGCTTGGTTCATCAATTTCAATATAAGGGTAAGTATCGCTTCGGGAATTTTTATCTAAAATTAAAGCATCGCAAACAACACTGCTCTTAACATTTTTACAACCTTTTACAACTTTAAGAAGTCCTCTGTAGCTTCCTCGTCCACCATCCTTGCTTATGCTCTTGCTTGTAATTTTGCTTGTTGTGTTTGAAGCAAGATGAATTATTTTTGCACCTGCATCTTGGTGCTGGCCTTTTCCTGAAAGAGCTATACTAAGAACCTCACCTTTAGCTCCTTCGCCCATTAAATAAATTGCAGGGTATTTCATTGTTATTTTACTCCCTAAGTTTCCATCAACCCATTCAACTGTTGAGTTTTTGTAAGCAAAAGCTCTCTTTGTTACAAGGTTATAAATATTATTTGCCCAGTTCTGGATTGTTGTATATCTTAAATGAGAATTGTCCTTTGCAATAACCTCAACAACTGCAGAATGCAAAGATTGGCTTGTGAACTTTGGGGCAGTACAGCCTTCAATGTAATGGACCTGGCTTCCAGTATCGCCTATAATAAGCGTTCTTTCAAATTGCCCAAAACTCTCTGCGTTAATCCTGAAATAAGCCTGCAGAGGAATTTCAACTTTAACATTTTTAGGAATATAAACAAACGAACCCCCAGACCAAACAGCAGTATTCAGGGCCGCGAATTTGTTATCGTTGTAAGGGATGATTTTCCCAAAGTATTCTTTCACAAGTTCAGGGTATTTCCTTAATCCTTCATCCATTGAAAGAAAAATCACGCCTTGTTTTTGCAAATCTTCTCTGATATTATGGTACATAACCTCAGAATCATATTGTGCACCTACTCCTGCCAAAGATTTTTTTTCTGCTTCAGGAATTCCAAGCCTATCAAAAGTATCTTTAACATCCTGCGGAACATTCTCCCACTTGTTTTGATTTGCATCACTTGTACGCATGTAATAAATTATTTCATTAAAATCAATTTCGCTTAAATCCGCGCCCCACTTAGGCATTGGCATTTCATTAAATGTTTTAAGTGCTTTTAGTCTTATGTCAAGCATCCATTTTGGTTCTTTTTTTATTTCGGAAATTTTCCTAACAACTCCTTCATTAAGCCCTTTGGCAAACTTAACATCATACTTTTCTGTGCCGTACTTAAAATTGTATTTTGAATAATCTATTTCGGTCAGTTGTCTTTCTTTAGTTCGGTTCATTTTTCATTCACTTCTAAAACTTTTACTCCTGATTTTTTCAGGATTTCAGAATACCCTTTTTCTTCAAGTTCCTCTGCTAATTCAATTCCGCCGGATTTTATTATTTTTCCATCGTGCATTACATGAACAAAATCAGGTTTTAAATAATTCAAAATTCTTTTGTAATGAGTTATTACAATTGCCCCGAATTCTTTTGAACGTGAATCATTAACTGCTTCAGAAACAAGTTTCAAAGAATCAATATCTAAACCAGAGTCAGTTTCATCAAGAATCGCAATTTTTGGTTTTAATACCAGCATCTGTAAAATTTCAGCTCTTTTCTTTTCCCCTCCGGAAAAACCGACGTTCAATTCTCGGTCAATAAAATCGCTTTTAATTTCAAGCTGATGTGCGGTTTCAGCCAAAAGTTTTCTGAATTTCATAATGCTCATTGCTTCCAATGGGTGCTGGTTTTTGTAAGCTGCATGTAAAAATTTGCTGAAACTCAAACCTTGAATTTCAAAAGGATATTGGAATGATAAAAATAATCCAAGTTTTGCTATTTCATCAGGTCTTAATTCTGCAAGGTTTTTTTTATTAAAACTAATTTTCCCTTTGCTCACTTTATATTTTGGATTTCCCATAATTACATTTGAAAGTGTGCTTTTGCCTGAACCATTCGGTCCCATTATTGCATGAACCTCTCCCTGGCTTACACTGAGATTAATTCCTTTCAGTATTTCTTTTGTACCTATGTTTGCGTGCAGATTTTCGATTTTTAATTCCATTATAAAAACTCCCAAGAAAATTTAGATTGCTTGTTTTTTCAGATTTATTGAGTCCATTATTTCAGAGGCTGCATCAAATTCCTTACAAACGACACACATACCATCAAAACCCTTATCGGATTCCATCATGATGTCTGCCATTTTTTTCAGTTTTTTCTGGTCAGAATCATTAAACTTATGGTTTCCGCCTCTTTTACCTTTTAAGTATTGGCATACTGCGGCTTCAGTAAGATTCAGTTTTTTTGCAATAATTTTTCTTGACACATGTTTTTCAGTTACCAAATACTGGGCAATTTCGCGTCTAACTGCAGGAAGAACGTTCCAGCTGATTATTTCACAAGGAAATGTAAGGTTCAAACAATCACCTATTAACAATTGTTAATAGATTATATAAAAGTATTGTTACAATTCTTTGAATAAGAAAAACGCCTTTTTTCACTTGCTTTATTATGTTTTTGGTTTTTGTTGCTGTGTTTGTTTTAAAAGCATTTTTGGTACTTGATGTAAAGATGAGCAAATTAAAAGAGCTGAAAAAAACCAATGAAAAAAATTCTGATTCAAGCCCTGTTTATACTATTGCTGGAATCCTTGTGGTTTTAGCAGGAATTGCGGTTATTTATTTTGTTTTATTCGGCTCAAGCCCTGCAATTGATCTTGATTTATTGGAGGGGGGGGCTCATTTTAAAGGAAACCCTGATGCAGCTGTAAGAATTGTCGAGTTTTCAGATTTTCAATGCCCTGCCTGCGGTTTTGGATTTACTCAATTGCAACAAGTTCTTCCTCAGTATATTGACAAGATTAAACTTACTTACAGGCATTTTCCTTTGAACAATATTCATCCTTATGCTCAAAAAGCAGGTGAAGCAGCTGAATGTGCTGCTGATCAGGGTAAATTCTGGGAAATGCATGATATTCTCTTTACAAATCAAACCAACTTAAAAATCGCAGATTTAAAATCTTATGCTCAGCAACTAAACCTAAACCAAATTGATTTTGATTCCTGTTTGGATTCAAGTAAAAATGCCCCAAAAGTAGCTTCAGATTTTTCTTATGGCGTTTCTATTGGAATTAACTCAACCCCGACATTTTATGTTAATGGAGAAAAGTTCTCAAATTTAACAGCTGAACAGTGGAAAGCTGTTTTGGATGCAAGAATTTAATCTAGTTAAATCCCTAATTAAAACAATCTACCTTATATATTTTTTCAATGGTGAATATCTAACAATACACTGAATATTTATTTTGGAGGTTTTTAATTTGACAGAAAAAAATATTAATGAGGCAATGTATTTGCCAATAAGTTTGATAGTTTCAGCATTGTTACTATCAGGAACTATTTTTGTGGTCGGAGGAAATATAAATGAAAGTTTATCTGGTTTATCTGACGCAATGAAATCTATAGGTCCAATAGGAACAGGCAATACAGGGAATAATGATTCAGGAGATACAGGAAACATTGCTCCGTCTGAACCAACAGTGCCATCAGAGCCGGTAATAGATATGGAAGCACTTATTGATGACGATGCTATGGAAGGAAATCCAGATGCACCAGTAACAATTGTTGAGTTTTCAGATTTCCAGTGTCCGTTCTGTGAAAGTTTCTATACTAATACACTCGGAAAGCTAAGAGAAAACTATATTGATACAGGAAAGGTAAGAGTAATTTTCAGGGATTTCCCTTTGAGTTTCCATCCTAATGCATTGCCTGCAGCTGAAGCTACAGAGTGTGCAAATGAGCAGGGTAAATTCTGGGAAATGCATGATAAAATATTCGAGAACCAAGACGCAATGAGTACAGCATCTTACAAGCAGTGGGCTGCGGATTTAGGGCTTAACACAGAGCAGTTCAACACATGCTATGACTCAAGCAAATATCAATCAGAAATACAGGCTGATTTTGCAGATGGGCAAGCTGCAGGAGTTTCAGGAACACCGACTTTCTTCATTAATGGTCAGAAAGTTGTTGGGGCTCAACCATTTAGTGTATTTGAACAAATAATCGAAGCAGAACTCGCAAACTAAATTTGCGGGTTCTCAAATTTCTTTTTTTTCTTTTTTAACGCTGAATTTGGGCAAACTTTTAATTAGGTTAAATCCGCAATTATTCTTAATAAATGTTTTAATCTACGTATATTAGGGGAGGGGGTAATTATGAGTGAAGTAACAATTTACACGACACCAACCTGTGTTTACTGTAACATGGCTAAAGAGTTTTTTAAGAAAAATAATGTTGAATACAAACAAATTGATGTTTCAACTGATTCTGAAAAAGCTCAGGAAATGTTCACAAAATCAGGGCAGTTTGGGGTTCCGGTAATAGATATTGATGGAAAAATAATAATCGGTTTTGATAAGGAATCAATTAAAGAAGCTTTAGGCATTTAAACTTTTTAGGAGTTGATTTTAATGGAAGAATACGATTTTGTTATTGTTGGAGCTGGTTCTGCTGG
>JANLGZ010000075.1 GCA_024653905.1 archaeon | reverse complement strand
TCTTATTTTCCTTACTCTCTCAATCTCCTCTAAAGGAAAACCAGTGTTTCTTGCAATTTCGTTTACACTTTTGCCTCTGAATAACATTTGACTTATTTTTTCTTCAGGGCTTTTGGTATTTGAGGCAGCCCGTTCTTGGAATAATTGTATTGCGATTGGTTCAGGAATAATACCGTTACTGTTTGCTAAAACGTTTTTAAGAGTAGGATTTGTCTTTATTTTTTCCATTACTTTTGCGAATTCATTTCTAATTAGGGCTTCTCTTTGGGCAGTTGTTTTTGGAAACATCTTCAGACCAAGTATCTGTCTCGCCTTGTAGAATAAACTCACATAGGAATGGTAATTTCTTTTTACTCTTCTTTCGCGGTCAAACCTTCGCATTTCTTCCAGTACTTCTTCAGTTCCAAGAGGCATTGTCTGAATAACTTCCAACACATGATTTAAGATGGGGCTCTTTTTTTCTTCTGAGGCTTTTCTTGCTTTTATTCTTAGATTATCCTCTGCGGTTCTTTTAGACTCTGTTGAGGAAATTTGTTTTACCCTTGTCTTGCTAAGGCCGGTTAGCCTTTCAACTTCCCTCAAACTGTATTTATAATCAGTCTCTCCGTTTGGAAATATTTCTCTTTCATGTAGCAAATCCAGCACTGTTCGCTTTGGCACTCTTGTAAGCTTCTCTCCTGTTCTGGCAGACCCAATTTCTTTCACTCTGCCTGTTCTTACTCCAAGTGCCTTTCTTCGGGCTATAACTGTATTCCTTGAGACATTTGTTTGTGTAGCAATTTCCGTTTCACTAAGATTCGTTTCCTTCAAGAGCAAATCAATTTTATCAGATGTTTCTGGATCCTTTATATCAATTCTTTTTTTTTCACCTAATTGCCATAACTTTATTCCATTGACTTCTTTTGCTGTGCGAATTCCGCAAGTATTGTTTATTAGTATCGCGGTATTTGGGTCTACTTTGGCAATTCTTGCAATTCCCACACTACCCATCTCAGTGGCTGCAAGAAGAGCAAACAATTCCTTAAATTTTTCGGGTTTTATTTTACTTGCAGGGTAAGTTCGTTTAAAAACAGCAAATGCTTCGTTAGGGTCGCCAGTTCTTTTGCATCTTCTTTCAACAGCCATTGCCACTTTGGGGTGGCGGGTTTCAAGATGGGCAAGTCGTTCATTAACAATTGGCGCATGTCTTGGAGCATGTTTCTGAATAAATTGAATAGATTGTGTAACAATATTTCTTCTTTGCATTATTAATTAAAGTTTGAACTCCTAAAAAAACCTTTTGTCCTAAAATTTGTTCATTTTGTGAGTGCGGGTTCATGTTTTGCTATTCTCGCCAATAATTTTCTTTTGGTTTTTCTCTTCTGCCTTACTAAATCAATGCGTATTTAAATAAGTTAAATCATTATCTAAAATGGCTTTTGCCTTACTGGAGGTATTATTTTGAATAAGTTGAAAATTTTTCCGATATTTTTTATGCTGATTTTTGTAGGCGGTGTTGTTTATGCTGAGGATTTAGCTGAGTTGCCACTTCCTTCATTGATTTCAGAATCCGCAGTTATAACTTCTGCAGTTATCTGCCCTACTGATGACCAGCTTAATGCGGACATGCAGAAGTGTAAGGAACAGGGTTTCTCGTATGAGGTATCTCAGAATAAATGTTCAGCAAATTATGAGCAGGAGAAATGCGCTGACGAATGTAAATATGTGAAATGTGTTGCAACAACCTGCGCTTCAAACATAGACCTTGAGGCACAGATAAAAAAATGCAAATTGCAAGGTCTTGATTACATGACCTATGCGGATGAATATGGTTGCAAGAATGCAAAATGTATTTCTATAAATACCTGTCCTTCAGGAAATGATCTTGAAGCAACAATACAGAAATGCAAGGAATCTGGTTATGGTTATGAAACCTATGCTGATTCACAGGGTTGTAAGCAGGTTAATTGTATAAAAGGCACAATGAGTTGCCCTGCAAAAGAATCCCTTGATAATGTGATTTCAATTTGCAAGGGAAAGCTCGTTGATTATGAATATTATATTGACAGCAGTAACTGTGAAAATGTAAGGTGTATGGAAAAGCCCGTAATCTCAATATGTCCTGGCGATGAATCACTCCAAGCAGGCATAAGCAAATGTAAGGAAAGAAACCCCGAGTATTATTTTTACTCAGACCAATTAGGATGCAAACAGGTTTCATGCAAGGAAACAATATGTCCTTCCACTTCAGAGCTTGAGAAAAAGACTGCAATTTGCAAATCACAAGGTCTTGACTATCAGAAGTTTACAGACACTTCAGGGTGCACGGGAATAAAATGCATACAAGGCGGAACCATTTGTCCAGCTTCTGAATTAATAGCACACAGTATTGCGCAGTGTAAGGAAAAGAAACTTGGGTATATAACCTATGAAGATAAATCAGGGTGCAAGCAGGTGCAGTGTCAGGAGCCGCCGCAACTTACTTCAACACAATGCAAGAAATACCTTGAGAACAACTGCGTGGTAATAAGTTGCGAGGATGGTTATCTTTTCAACTCCTGCCAGCTTACAAACATCTGTCCGGTCATTGACTGTAAGACATTTAAGGATGAAAAAGGATGCATAATAAAGAGGTGTTCAAATGGCTATGAATCAACCGAATGCCCAACCTCGACTAATGAGTGTAAGGCTTACACAAGGGAAGATGGCTGTGAAGTAAAAAAATGTACAGATGGTTCAGAAGCAGTTTCTTGTCCAATACCTGAAATAAGCTGTAAGGAATATACTGATGAAAAGGGCTGTAAAATAAAGTCCTGTATAGATGGCTCAGAGGAAAGAACATGTCCAGATATCTCTTATGACATACAATGCAAGGTGTATGAGGACGAAAAGGGCTGTAAGGTAAAGGAATGCTCAAATGGTTATAGCGACAGCTCATGTGAAACAAGTCCGACAAAAACAACAGGGCAATCAACAGTTACAAGTTCTGCCAGTTCAATAACAACTTCAGATGAAGTTTCCAATCCTGTTGAGTGCAAAACCTATGACACGCCTGAGGGCTGTAAGATAAAAGTGTGCACAGACGGCTTTGAGGACAAGCAGTGCCCTGGTTCAAATACAGTTACACCAACTGGTGATTTAGCAACAGCACAGCCTGAAAAACCAAAAGTTGGAATAATAGAGGAAATAATGAATTTTCTAACAGGGAAATAGAAATTCTGAAAGGCTGCCAATACCAGCCTAATTTTCTTTTTTTTGCCTAGTTGCCTTAGCCTTATTTCATTGACTTCTATGGTTCCGAGAAATAAATAACTAAATTATTATACATTGAAAATTTTTTGAACCTTGCGCTAATTTCTTCTTGACAAATTGCCGCGCTGCGCTCTTGTTGATGCTTGTGCTTTTTTGATTTTACCAGCCCCG
>JANLGZ010000074.1 GCA_024653905.1 archaeon | reverse complement strand
GATTATTTGGGCTGGAAACTTGAGCCAGAGGAGTTTGCTGCAGCAACAACAATTGTGCTTTTGATTTCTTTTTCACTTGCTTTTCTTGCTGGATTAATTTTTATTTCAACCCCGCTCAAAGAACTTCTTGTTGCTCTTACAAAAGATCCAGTTATGGCTATTGCTTATGCTTTCTTTCCGTTTATTTTAGGCGCACTTGGGGCGGTTTATTATTTTCAAATGTATCCTTCAATTGCTGCCAAAAAAGAGCAGACAAAAGCCCTCACTTATGTGCCTGAAATAATGGGTTATATGGTGATGTCAATAAAATTGGTTCCTAATTTGGAAAAAGCAATCGAGTTTGCAGCTGTTCACGGAAAAGGAAAAATTGCAAACGATTTCAAGAACCTTATTTGGGAAACTCAGATTGGAATTCATAATTCTCTTAGTGAAGGACTTGATGCGCTTGCGTACCGTTGGGGGAAATATAGTGAGGAATTCAAAAGAGCTTTGATGAGAATTCGTGCTTCTGTGATAGAGAACACTGAAGCAAAAAGGTATGCTTTACTTGACCAAACAATGAGTGAAATGCTTGAAAGTATCCGCATTAAAATGGAACAATATGCGCGTGAGCTTTCCCAGCCCAGCACAATGCTCTTTTATATTGGAGTTCTTCTTCCATTGCTTTTGATAATAATTCTTCCTGTTGGAAGCTCATTTTCAGGAGCGCCTCTTGCAAATCCATTAGTACTGTTTTTGATTTACAATATTGTTATACCCCTGATAACTGTTGTATTTGCTTACAATCTTTTAGAGTCAAGACCTCCAACATATAATCCTCCAAAAATTCCTGATGATTATCCAGGTCTACTTCCAAAATGGAAAATAAAAGTAAGCGGTGCAAATGTCGATGCACGGTTTCTTGCAATTCTTGTTCTAATTTTTGGTTTGATTACAACCTCTGTTCTTTCAACCCAAGGGTTTCCTCCGAAATTTCTTTACGGTTCAGATGACCCTAATTTAAAATACCAAATTATTTCTCCTGACCGAACCAAAGAACAAGTGCTGACTTCTGCAGGTTTCCAGGCAAACCATTACGATACAGATTATCCTGCCAATGTCGGGAAAGTGTTTAATCTTATATTAGCCACCAAATTACCAAATGTGGATCCTGATAATCCTGAAAGTTTTGATGATGCTGTGGAAAAAGCAAAGAAAGAAACCATTTCTCAGGAAAAACTGTTTTTTTCCAAAGGAGAAAATGATATTGCGCCTTACAAAATGGTTTTTGGTTTTTTGATTTCATTTTCTTTGTGCCTTTATATTTTGTTTTACCTTTCCAATAAACAAAAAAGAAAAATCCAGTTGGATGTGCAGGAAATGGAAACCGAATTCAAGGATTCACTTTATGTAATTGCTTCGCGCATGGCTGAAAACAAACCCATTGAAGATGCGATGAAACATGTGCAGGAGTTTTTGCCGGATTTGAAAATATCCAAACTGGTTTTTGCAAAAACTTTAGATAATATAAAACTTTTAGGAATGCCTCTTGAGCAGGCTGTGTTTGATAAGAAGTATGGTTCGATTGCAAACATTCCATCAACAATAATTTTTAGTTCGATGAGAATGCTTGTTGATTCTGTACAGCTTGGAGTTAATGTTGCCGCGCGTACAATGATTTCACTTTCAATACAGCTTCAGAATGCAGAAAAAGTAAACAACACCCTCAAAATTCTGGTCAGTGATATTACAGGAACCATGAAAACAATGACTCTTTTTATTGCGCCAATAGTTCTTGGAATAACAACAAGCCTTCAGCGAATTGTTATTGTTACTATTTCATCCCTAGCAGCTTCCGGCACACAGAACAGTCTTTCAAATATTGATGCAGGCGGTGCAGCTGGAAGTTTTTCAAGCATGAGTGCTTCTGGTTTTATTTCTCCTGAAGCAATTGCGGGAATTGCAACTCCGACAGAATTCATTCTTATTGTTGCTTTTTATATTATAGAACTTGTTGCAATAATGGTTTATTTCACCACTAAAATTGAGGAAGACAATAATCTTCTTGTGCAAATGAATATTGCAAGATATCTTCCTGTCGCTGTAATAATTTTCGTGCTAAGCATGATTGTTTCGAACATTTTTGTTTCAGTGGTATAACCACAACCGTTTCGTCGGTTGGGTGCGACGGTTATCCCATCTGGTGATGGGATAGGCCTTGTTAAATTCGAA
>JANLGZ010000073.1 GCA_024653905.1 archaeon | reverse complement strand
CTAATGGAGATGTTAATTCTGGAGAAACAGGAATACAATTGCTTGAGGAAACCAAATGTGAATTTGGAATGATTGGACGAAGTGCTATGACAAACCCATTTGTTTTTAAGGAAATTAACGAACTTGAAAAGGGAAAATACTGGAAACCAAGCGCGCAGGAAAAAATTGACGGTTTTTTTGATTATGCCAAGCAGTGTAAAAAATTTGATATGGTTAAAATTAGTGATTTGAAAGCAAAGGCGATTCAGTTTACAAAAGGAATTGAGTTTACAAAACAAACAAGAATAAAGTTGATTCAGGCCAAAAATGAAAAAGAAATTATCAAAGCCCTCGCGGGCTTCGAAAAAACAATTATTTAATTATTCGATTATTTCATCAAGCTTTCGCTTAAAATCAGGTTTGAGCATTGCCCCAACAATAGAACCTATTTGTTCGCCATTTCTGAAAACAATGAAATTTGGAATAGAAGCAACACCAAATTTGGCAGGCGTTTGTTCATTTGCCATTGTATCCAGTTTAGCAAAGGCTACTTTTCCTTCATAGTCTTTTGATAGTGCCTCAAAAGTAGGAGCTACCATTTTACACGGACCGCACCATTCAGCCCAAAAATCTATTATAACTAATTCATTGTTTTTTATGAAATCGTCGAATTCAGCATCTGTTAGTTCTTTCAATATAACACCTCCAAGAGGAAATTATTAGGTAAAATTGTTTTTTAAAAAGAACGTGACAGAAAATAGAATAGAAATAATTTTTGTTACCAAAAAACCCAATAACAACAAACAAAAATACTTATAATAGTTTGAAAAGCTAACAAAAAAATGATAATAAAAATAAATTTGTACGAAAAGCTAACAAAAATAAGAATTATTAGTTAGGTTTATGAATTTATTGAGACAGCCCATAAGGTTTTTATATAATAAAACAAAAATATAGTTCCTGCTAAGGAAGAACTAAATAAGGCTCATGATAAATATGGAAGAAAACATCCCTAAACAAGAAACTCGTCAAACAAGTAAAGGACTTACAATTGAAAGGGTTTTCACAAAAAAAGATGAAAGCCCCTTAGAATTGGTTGAATACAGCACAAGGAGTTCTGTAATAAAGAACCCTGATGGAAGCACTGTATTCGAAATGAATAATCTTGAAATCCCTAAAAAATGGACTCAAATAGCTACTGATATTATAGCTCAAAAATACTTCAGAAAAGCTGGAGTTCCTCAGTTTGACAAAAATAATGAACCTATTCTTGATGAGGATGGAAAACAAGTATTAGGGCCTGAAAAAAGCGCAAAGCAGGTTGTGGCAAGACTTGCCGAAACATGGAGATTTTGGGGAGAAAAATATGGTTACTTCGGGTCAACGGAAGATGCACAAGCATTTGAAGATGAATTAAAATTCATGCTCATTAATCAATACGCGGCACCAAACTCGCCGCAATGGTTCAACACTGGTTTGCACCACAATTACGGAATCAACGGTCCCGCACAAGGACATTATTTTGTAAATCCTGATACAAGTGTACTTGAAAGAGCAACTGATTCTTATTCACACCCTCAGCCTCATGCATGTGGCCGTTATGACACTATGCTTTTCACTGAAAAAGGAATAATGGAACTTGGAAAAATTGTTGAAGAAGAAATGAACGGGTTAAAAATTTTTGACGGAGAAAAAATGGTAAAAATTCAGGCAGTAAAAGAAAACGGAGTGAAAAAAGTTTTCAGGGCAACTTTGGCAAATGGTAATTATATAGATTTTACAGATGACCATTTAATTTTATCCGCTTCCACAAGAGAAACAGAATTCCAATGGAATGAACTCAAAAACACTCTTGGATTTAAAGTACAGCAGATAATTAATTATGAAAATATAAACGAAGCAACAGAGAATGCTAATTCTGGTTTAATTCAAAAAACAAAAACCTCAAAAGAAGAATTGCAAAAAGCGAGTGTTGCTGGATGGGTTGTCGGAGACGGTTATTTTGGCCAATACGGAAAAACAACAATGTTCGGAGTAATAACAATTAATGAAGAAGAATATGAGCAAGTTACAGAATTATTTGAAAACTTATTTGGAGGTTTCACGGTTACAACAAAAAAAGAAATCAGCCCCACTTATAGAATTGTGAGGAGAGACTTCGCAAGCATAAAAACTTTTGTTTACGAGTATGATTTGAACCAGAATTCATTAAGTGCCAGGGTTCCTCAAAAAATTTTAGAGTCAAATAAGGAAATACACGCAGAATTTCTGAAGGCATTATTCCAGGCAGATGGTTGTGTAAGAATAAGAAAGGAAGACGGCAGAAACTCCGGGGATATTGTACTGTCAACTATTTCAGAACAACTGGCCCACCAAGTTCAGAATATGCTTCTTAATATTGGCATTTACTCAAAAGTTAGCCTATGCAAAGATTCCAGAGAAGACAGACATACTCAATACCAGGTAATAATTGCTTATCGCTCTGAAAGAATTAAATTCCAAAACATAGTGGGTTTTATTTCAGAGGAAAAAAAAGAAAAATTAGAATTACTTAATTTACTAGTTGATGGAAAAACAAAACCACCAACTTCTCTTGAAACAATCTCGAGTATAGATTATATCGGAGAAGAGACGGTTTATGATATTCAAACGGAAAGCGAGAAATTTCTTGCAAACGGCGTGATTGTACACAACTGTTTTATACAATCATTAAGAGATGACCTTGTAAACGAGGGAGGAATTTTTGATTTAATTACAAGAGAAGCAAGATTATTCAAATACGGTTCAGGTACAGGAACAAACTTTTCAAATTTAAGAGGTTCAGGAGAACCACTTTCTGGAGGAGGGTATAGTTCAGGATTAATGTCATTTTTGAAAGTACTTGATAGAGCGGCTGGTGCAATTAAAAGTGGCGGCACAACAAGAAGAGCGGCAAAAATGGTTTGCCTTGATATTGATCACCCTGATATTGAACAGTTCATTAACTGGAAAGTATTGGAGGAACAAAAAGTTGCATCAATGGTTGCAGGAAGCAAGGCTTGTAATTATCACTTGAATGAAATAATGAGAGTTGCATTTGAAGGAAAATCAACCGATGTGAAAAAAAACAAGGAGCTTGGAAAAACAATTAGAAATGCAATGAAGGATAATGTTTCTCCGAATTATATTCTCAGAGTTTTACAATTAGCAGAGCAGGGAGAAAAAACAATTGACTTTCCAACATTTGACACTAATTATAATTCAGAAGCATACTTGACTGTTTCAGGACAGAATGCAAATAATTCTGTAAGAGTAAGCAACAAATTTATTGAATCGGTTCTCAATGATAGTAATTGGGATTTGAAATTCAGAACCAATAATAGTATTGGAAAAACTCTCAAAGCAAGGGATCTTTGGGATAAGATTGCAAGAGCAGCATGGCATTCAGCTGACCCTGGTTTGCAATTTGATGATACAATTAACGAATGGCACACCTGCCCTAAGGATGGCAGGATTAATGCTAGTAACCCATGTGTTACTGGAGATACCCTAATACTTACAAAAAATAATGGGTGGCAAAGAATTGATAATTTAATTAGTAAAGAAACAGAAATAATAACAAATCTGGATGAAATGAGCACAGGGCTTACAAACGGTTCTTTTGAAACAGGAATCAAACCAGTTTACAGATTGGAAACAAATTCGGGTTATGAGTTAAAACTAACTGCAGACCATAAAGTTTATACTAAAAACAGGGGTTTTATTCAAGCCGCAGAATTAACAAAAGATGATTTTGTTTGTATTCCTTCAACAAAATACACTGTTATTATTGAACCGCAAGAAAAAGAGTTTTACCAATTGATTGGCATTTACTTAGGAGATGGCTCTGGTTCAGGAAATAAAATACAAATAACCATGGGAAAAAATGAAGATAAAATATTGGAAAAAATCGCGAGTTATTGTTCAACCCATGAAAAAATAACACACAAAAATTCATGCATGAGAGTACTCGAAACATCTACTTGCTCAAAAATAAATATTGTCACAAAAAGCATGATTGAAAAAATTTCGATGTTTGTTAATTTAAGTCAAAAATCACCCGAGAAAACGATTTCAGACGAAATATTTTCTCTTTCATTAGGGGAACAAAAATACGTTCTGCAGGGATTGTTTAGTGCTGACGGAACAGTAGCAAATTATGAGGAAAAAAGCCAATATGTTTCATTAGACTCAACAAGCAGTGAAATGCTCAAAGGAGTACAAATATTACTTCTTGGATTTGGAATCAAAAGCAAAATTTACAAAAACAGAAGAGCAGGAAAAAGCACGGCTATGCTTCCTGATGGAAAAGGCGGGATAAAAGAATATAAAGTAAAAGAAATGCACAGCTTGAGGATTTCAAAAAGCTCAAGAATATTATTTGAAAATATGATTGGATTTATGACCGAATCCGAAAAAAGTGCAGACCTTGAAAAAATGAATTTACTTGTATCAACCTATGAAGACAAACCATATGACAAAGTAAAATCGCTTGAATACTTGGGGGAAGAAAAAGTTTATGACCTAATAGAACCATTCACTCACTCTTTCATAGCAAACGGAATTTCGATTCACAATTGTTCAGAGTACATGTTTTTGGATGATACTGCCTGCAATTTAGCAAGTATTAATCTTATTCATTTTTTGGATAAAAATGGTTCTTTTGAGATTGAAAAATTCAGAAATGCTACAAGAATCTGGACAATAGTACTTGAGATTAGTGTTTTGATGGCTCAGTTTCCTGCAAAGGAAATTGCACAAAAAAGTTATGATTACAGAACTTTAGGTTTAGGTTATGCTAATTTAGGCACATTACTAATGGTTTCAGGAATACCTTATGATTCGGATGAAGGAAGAGCAATTGCTGGTACAATAACCGCAATAATGTGCGGAGAAAGCTATGCTGCTTCAGCTGAAATGGCAGAAGCTTTAGGGCCATTTAACAGGTTTAAAGAAAACCGCGAGGATATGCTCCGCGTAATAAGAAATCACAGAAGAGCTGCTTACAATGAAAAAAATACTTATGAAGGATTAACAATCAAACCTGTTGGAATTAATCCTGAAAAAGTTTCAGAGCAATTAGTTGCTGCAGCAAAAGATTCTTGGGACAGAGCTTTAACTCTTGGAGAAAAACATGGTTTTAGAAATGCACAAGTAACAGTAATTGCTCCAACAGGAACAATTGGTTTGGTAATGGATTGTGATACAACAGGAATTGAACCTGATTTTGCAATGGTAAAATTCAAAAAGCTTGCAGGAGGAGGTTATTTCAAAATAGTTAATCAAAGCGTTCCAAGAGCCTTGAAAAAACTCGGGCATACAGATGAGGAAATTGAGGATATTATAAAATACGCAAAAGGAACCGGAAGTTTGGAAGGAGCTCCTGCAATTAATAGAGAAAGTTTGCTTGCAAAAGGATTTACAGAAGATAAAATTGCAGAAATAGAAAATCAGCTTCCTAATGTATTTGACTTAAAATTCGCTTTTAATAAATGGGCTTTAGGAGAAGAGTTCTGCAAAAAAATCGGTTTTAGTGATACACAATTAAACAGTTCAAACTTTGACATGCTTAATGCAATGGGTTATACAAAAGAAGAAATTGGAAGAGCAAATGATTATGTGTGCGGAACAATGACAATAGAAGGTGCACCGCATTTGAAAAGAGAAAATTACCCGGTATTTGATTGTGCTTCAAAGTGCGGAAAGAAAGGACAAAGATTTATTCAGCATTTAGGTCACATAAAAATGATGGCTGCAGCTCAGCCATTTATTACAGGAGCTATTAGTAAAACAATTAACATGCCAAATCACTCAACGGTTGAGGAAATTAAAGATGCTTATTTGCAATCTTGGCAATTGATGCTTAAAGCTAATGCACTTTACAGAGACGGTTCAAAATTATCACAACCATTAAGCACTATTACTGATGAGGATGAAATAGCATGGATTGGAGAAGAAGATGCTCTTGATGAAACTATTGGACCGCAACAGATTCAGCAAAAGATTGCAATTAAACTTGAAAAACACAAACTACCTACAAAAAGAAGTGGTTTTGTACAGGAAGCAACAATAGGCGGACATAAAGTATTTGTAAAAACAGGAGAATATCCTGATGGAACTCTTGGGGAAATTTTTATTGACATGTATAAAGAGGGAGCTTCTTACAGAGCGCTATTGAATTGCTTTGCGGTTGCTATTTCTAAATCACTGCAATATGGTGTGCCACTTGAAGAGTTTGTGGATTCATTTACATTCACAAGATTTGAACCCTCAGGAGCGGTAACTGGACATGAATCAATAAAATCATCAACATCAATAATTGATTATATTTTCAGAGCACTAGGATACGAGTATTTGAACAGGACTGATTTTGTTCACGTGAAACCGATTAATGGTTCTGATGTAGGAGGAGAACAGAAAAGAATAGTTCCTCCGACACCTCAGCAAGAACAATCAAAACCAAAAACAATAGAAGAACTTGATAAAAAAATAGTAAATGAAGAAGAAACCAAGATTATTGTTGCAAAAGAGAAAGGTTATACTGGAGATCAGTGTGGTGGATGCGGTTCTATGAGAGTAAGGCGTAATGGTGCTTGTACTGTTTGTGATGATTGTGGACAGACCTCAGGTTGTAGCTGAAGCAAACATTAAATAATAAGCAATACTAATTCTTTCTTATGGAAAATGATTTTCACAAAAAAATAATAGATAATATGCATGCTGAAACTCAACAGATGGAAAAAGAACTAGATGAGCATGAAATGAAAATTAAAAACCTGAAAAACTCTCAGGGATTTTTTGCAAAATTAAAGAAAAAACTTTTTGGTAATTAAAATGCCCAGGTTTTGGGAAATTGATTTTTTGAGGGGAATTGCAATCATAATGATGATTGTGTTTCACTTACTTTGGGATTTAAAATATTTTAATTTTATTCAAGGAAATATTTACTCTGGGTTTTGGGGTGTATTTCAAATAGCAACTGCTTCATTGTTTATTTTTTTGGCAGGAGTAAGCCTTGCACTCTCATTCAGCAAACACAAAGGTCATACTACTCCAATGATAGGGAGAGCGGGAAAAATATTAGGAGCCGCACTTGGAATAAGCCTTGTTACATTTATTCTTTTTCCGCAAAGCTACATTTATTTCGGGATTTTACATTTTATAGGAATTTCTATTCTGCTTGGAATTCCTTTTGCAAACAGAAAATATATTTCTTTAGCACTTGGATTGTTTGTTTTGCTGTTACCGCAATTTTACAACCTTCCATCGCTTGAAATATTTTCTTTAATGTGGGTAGGTCTTGCAACACCAATACCAACGCTTGATTATTTTTCTATATTTCCATGGTTTGGAGTTGTTTTGCTTGGGATTTTTGCCGGAAACTTTTTCTTTGAAAACGGAAAAGCCAAATTTAAAATAAAAAAACCAAAAATTGAAGG
>JANLGZ010000072.1 GCA_024653905.1 archaeon | reverse complement strand
GTAAGTTCTCGTGTTAATGCTTTGTAACCTTCACTTCCAAGACCTCCGCCGCCACCGCCTCCGCCGTTACCACCGCCGTCACCATCGTTACCGCTGTCGTTACCGCCACTGTCACCGCCTCCGCCGTCACCGCCACTGTCACCGCCTCCGCCGTCACCACCGCCTGAGCCGCAGTCCTCTGCACAAATATTTTCATTTTCTCCTGCATCACAAGTACCATTTCCACAAATTGTTCCACAACCAGGAATTGCAGTATAAACACAACTTCCGCTTCCACCACAAACTCCGTTTTCATAATAAGCACTATCAGTTGTGCAGGTATCCCCATCATTACAAGTAAGTTCCTGAACCAATGAACCTGGATCTCCACAACAATAACCACTTGAAGAAATTTCTAAACCGCACACACACTGGAAATGTATTTCTGCATCAGGAAGACAATCATCAATTCCAGTTGTATTTGAGCATGAAGAATTACAGCTTCCTGCATTCAAACATTGGTCGGTTGTAATAGGGTTATCAACTGGAACTTCATGACAATCTGAATCAGTAATACAAACGAATTGTTCTATACTGCAGGTTAATGGAGTAGCACTAATTTGGGATGAGTATGCATCAGAAACAAGAACATTTGCAAGGCTTATAGTTCCGGCTCCTGAAAAAGTTAATGTTGCAAGTAAATTATCTGATAAGTTTGATGTATTAATTTCCCCCGAAACAGTTCTTGTGCATGCAATGTTTCTGACTGCTGTTGATTCAACATTAAGATTTGCTCTGGGAATACAAAATTGCTGCTGAGGTCCGCTGAATTTTCCCAAAACAGCTTCGCTATAAGTAATTCCGGTAAACGTCATTCCTGTTACATGCACAACATCAACCTGATAACCGTACATGTTTGTAAATCCCGCAGCCCTAAGTTCCACAGTTGTTACTCCGCCCGAAAAAGATGTTACTGCATTTATAGTTGCGCCGAAAACAGGTTGTATTAAAAAAAGTAATAAAATTCCGAGGAAAATCTTTTTTGTTAACATTACTATGGAATAGATATTACCTCTATATAAAAGTGCTTTTTTGGGTTAATATTGCGAATAATTTGACTTTTCTAAGTAACATTTTTATAAAATTGGGCTGACTGGAAATATTAATATTCAGGCGAATAATTAGGTGCTTCTTCTGTAATTGTAACATCATGCGGATGCCCTTCCTTTAATCCTGCAGAAGTAATTTTTATGAGTTTTTTTGTTTTCAAATCAGCAATTGTTTGTGCCCCTGTTAAACCCATTCCTGATTTGATGCCGCCTGTTAATTGATAAATTACCTCAGATATTGTGCCTTTATAAGGAACAACTCCTTCAATTCCCTCAGGAACAAGTTTATTGGTTAGTGTTACTTCGCTTTGGAAATATCTTTCTTTTGAACCCCTTTCCATTGCTCCAAGAGAACCCATTCCTCTGTATTGCTTGAATTTTCTGTTATTCATGTAAACAATTTTTCCGGGTGTTTCCTCACAGCCCGCAAGCAATGATCCAAGCATTACACAATCAGCACCAGCTGCTAATGCTTTCACAATATCTCCGGAATATTTGATTCCCCCATCACTAATAATTGTAACCCCTGTTCCCTTAGCAGCTCTTGCAGCATCCATTACTGCAGTTAACTGTGGAACTCCAACACCTGCAATTATTCTTGTTGTGCAGTTATGTACGGCAATCCTGTTAGCCAAGTAAGAGTTATCTTCATCGACTTCCAAGTTGTAAACTGTTGTTTCTTTTTCAGTTTCCTTTACTGATTTTATTGTGTGATAAATGTATTGTTCGTCTCCCCAAACTTGTTGGGCTAAATATTTTCCTTCAATTTTTTCTTTTGGATAAACAAGTTGCATGAATTCTTTATGTTGTTTTCCAGAGACACTTACTTTGTAGGAATCACTTTCATTTTCATGTCCTTTTTCCATTCTTATTGAGGGCATGAAACCAAGCCTTATGAGTATCTCTGCCATTTGCAATGCAAGTGAAGGTGAGGTTGTCTTGTAGGCTGCCCTATGGTACTCTTTTATTGTTCCGTCTCCGTTGAATGCAGCGCAGGCGAAACTATCAAGCAGTTTATTATCCTGATTGAGGGCTATTTCCGGTAATTTTTTGTTGTTTGATCCAAGAGGGAAAAGCCTTTCAAAAAACGAGGCTATAATATGTGAAAAAACGTGTACTGTTGACGCATTTTTGTTCTTTTTTTGAATTACCTTAGAACCACTGTAACCAAAAACAGTTTCAATCAGGGTTTGCACTTCCTCATGGTATTCAGTTTCATCCCCTGAAAATGTAAAGCATAATTGCCTGTTATTTTTTGCACCTGAAACATATCCTTCTGCAACAAAATAACCAAATAATTTCATCAAATTTTCATCTAATTCAACAAACCTATTAACGCTGTTAGGTTCTAATTCTTTTTGATAACTAACTGAATGTAAATATTGATTTACGTTTTGGTTTAATTCCATATTAATTGATTTTTTTCCATGGACAATGTTCCCTATTATTCTTGGAGTTGTATTAAATTTTTCAGCCAAATCAACATGTGATTCTTCATTTGGGTTAAAACCAATTTTCTCTGACCAGATTCTTTCTTCATCAAAAGAATTACTCGTAACATGATTCATTAAATCAAAAGTATGATTATAAATCTGTCTTGCCATTGTACGCGGAACAACCAAGACATCGCCTTTTTTTAGTTCTCCTGCGTTAACCCATTTTAATCCGTTATTGTGTTTTTTCTTTTCAAAATAATATTTCGAACCGAACTTTTTGATTTTATTTTTATCTGCATTAAAGGCAATTGCGAGTACTGGATGGTTAGGGGTGATTTTAATTTTCCCCGGAGAACCGTTAACATTAATTTCACAAATTATTCCTTTATGTTTTCTAACATATTTTTTTGTCACCGTTCTTTTCCTGTTTTTGTGAGTAATTACCTCGTCCCCTATAGAAATATCTGTTATTTTTTTTGCAGAATAATCCCCCATTGTAATTAATGCATCCTCTTCAAGGCAAATAGCCCCAGGTCCAACCCCAATTTTAACCGCATCAGCCCCTGCTTTAATTAGTGCTTTTGTTGCTTCATAAGTAGCAACATTTCCCGCGATGATTGGAACATTAAATTTTTTCTTGTATCTTTTTACTGCATCAATTACAACATCTCTGTGACCATGAGACGTATCAACAACAAAAACATCAACCTCTTTCTCAATTAAAGCTTTGATTCTTTCATCATCATTTGCCCCGACTGAAGCACCAACAACAAGTCTTCCTTTCTTATCCTTGTTTGAATTAGGATTAGTTTGTTTATTTTCAATATCAGTAATTGTAACTAATCCTTTCAACTGATTTTTTGAATCAATAAGAGGCAACTTTTCAATTCTATTTGAGTGTAAAAGAATTTTTGCTTTTTCCATTGAAATTTTTGGATCAGCAGTAATAAGTTTTGTTGTCATTATTTCCTTTGCTTTTTTGTTAGGATTATCCTCAAACAAAAGATCCCTGTTGGTAACAATTCCAACAAGTTTTTGTTCTTTCACAACAGGAAAACTTCTAATGTTAAATTCTTTTTCCAGAACCTGAATCTGCGCAATAGTTGTTTCAGGAGAAATTGTAATAGGATTAGTGACAACAAGATATTTTTCTCTCTTAACTTTTTCAACCTGATTTGCCTGTTCCTCAATACTCAGGTTTTTGTGAATAATTCCAATGCCTCCTTCCTGAGCCATTGCAATAGCAGCAGCATATTCAGTTACAGTATCCATTGCCGCACTAATAATGGGAATATTTAAAGAAATATTTTTAGTTAATTTTGTTCTCAAATCAGCTTTTCCTGGAGAAACTTTAGAAGCAGCGGGTTCCAGCAGTACATCATCAAAAGTCAAACCAACCCTGATTTTGTCCTCTTTACCCATATAATAATACTGCTTAAATGATTTATAAAAGTTGTGTTAATGGGGTTTTGGCTATCTCCTGCCTCCAAATCTATAAATAGATCTTTGAACTTTTATTATTTATGGGAAAGGGAAGTGGAGATAGGAGAAGAGACAGTGGAATGCACACTCTTGGAGATGCATTAACTAAAAGAAGCCGGGAAAATCTTGAGCGGGTGCGAGTTAGAACAAGTCTTCCTCCTGCTGAGAAACGAGTTGCAGATGCAAATCCATTTCTCGGCGAATTGCTAATAAATCAAGGGCCAACAAGTGAAATAAAGAAATTCAGACCTAGTGAAATGCGAGGTGAAGAAAATAAATTAGTAACTTATATTACTGCATTGGAAAATGGAAAAAGATTAACTTTAAGGGTTACATTTACCCTAACAGGACCCCATACTAAAAAGGAAAATTTTAGAATAGAAAAGGTTATTGGTTATCCTCATGGAGAGCACCACAGAGTAGAAAATCCTGATTTTTCGATTAATTTTAATGACTTGGTTGAAAGTGCCAAGACAATTATGGTTAATAAAATTCATGATAATGCAAATAGGGCTGATTTTATGTTATCTGCGACCAAGTTTCCCGCTGGAATTTTGCAAAAATAAAAAAATATGCTAAAAGCAATGAATTGTTAGCCCCGTTTCTTGGTTTTGCAGTGCCAAAAAAAACCGAGATTTTGCTTTTCTAACTTTTGGTTTTTTTCCCCAATTACCAAGTTATTTAAAGGAATAATTGTAATATATACTATCTCACATTGTGGGGTATTGAGGGATTGGTATGTTACCGTTTGGTTTTGATATATTAGAGCAGGCAGTTGCTAACGAAACAGTACTCGCATTATCAGTTCTAATTGCAGGAGTAATTTCTGCTAAATTTATTGCCTTGACAATCCTTGCTTTTAATGATAAATTAAATCTGGTTTCAATTGCATCAATCAAATCCCTCACAAGACTTATTGAATTAATGATTTTTGTTTTCTTTACAATTGTTGCTTTGGATGTTTTAAAGGTTGAATTTGCAAACGATGTTTTAGTTAGAGTCTGGGATATTATTCCTGCTGCGCTTGTGGTTATTCTGATTCTGATGCTTGGTTATATTGTAATCAATCTGATTGTGGATATTCTGAAAACTTTTTTTTCAAGAATCGGACGCCTTGACTATTTGAATGAATTTGGTATTTCATCAAATGCTTTAAACACGATTTTTTTTGTACTGAAACTTTTCCTATACCTTGTTTTGCTGAGTATTACAATGAATTATTACGCAAGACCGATTCCTTTTTTTGACACCATAATTGCAGGAACTGTTTTCACTTTGATGTTTTTTGCAGGAGCATTAATTGCTTATTCTTTCAGGGATTATATTGCAAATGCTTTACTAGCCAGGTATGTTGAAAAAAGCATTGTAAAACCTGGACAGAGAGTAAAACTCAAGGATGTTGAAGGAGAAGTTGTTAGTGTTACAAATCACGGGGTTATTATTGAAACAAGTTCGGGTTACAATCAGATTATTCCTAATTCAGTTATTGTTACAAAAGAGATTCTTGTGAAAAGAATAAGAAGCAACATCACAAAAATAGAAGCTTTGATGAATAATTTTACTTCTCAAATGCCAAGCTACTGCGGTCCTGCTTCGGCTGTAATGATGCTTGATTTTTTTGGTTATACTATTTCTCAGGAAGAACTGGCTAAGGAATCAAAAACAAAAGTTCCTGGCGGAACTGAACCTGAGGATTTGATTAATGCTGTAAAAAAATTCACTGATTCTGAGGTAAAAGGTCAATTAATTAGGTTTGATGAAATCTTTGATCTTGCACAAGAAATTAAAGCATGGATTGCTGAAGGAGCACTCATAATTCTATGGTATAAAAAACCTATTATTTTCCCCGATAAACACAGTCAATCTGGCCATTATGTTTTGTGTGTAGGTGTTGAAGGAGAAGAACTTGTAGTAATGGATCCAAGCAGTGAGACAGCCGGAGTTTATTTAGTAAACCACCAGATTCTTGAGGAAGCAATGGATGATTATGATATTTCAAGAGGCTATTTTATTTTTGCCAAAAAAGGAACCTCTGCATTTTGGCGCTTAAATGAGGGCCTTCTTTACGGAGATGTCGGCTCTTATAAAAGTCTTTCAAAATCATTTGAGAGATATTTGAAAAGACAATTCAGACAAAGAAACATGATTAATGAAATTATTTCTGAACATCTTGCCCCAAAGATTAAAGAGGAAAAAGTGAAGCATGTCTGGAAACCTGATTTAACTTCTTCAAAACAAAAACAGGAAAAAGAAAAAACTGAATCTGAAAAATCCAAAGAAAAAAATACAAACTCAAAAACAAGCAAAAAATAATTGCTTAAACGGTTTTTTTTATGAATGTAGCATTAATCGCAGAGCAAAAAACAAAAGATATAGCCTCTTTGATAAAGGCATTTACTTCCAAAAAAATCAATTCTGAATTTGTTGAAGTAGGCAGTACTGGGGTTTTAGTTGAAAACAATTCCTCAAGTCTTTTTCATGAAGGGAAATCTTTCTCTGAATATGATTCTGCTTTTCTTAGTCTTCCAGTTGAGTTTACTGTTTTTGCAGAACCGTTCCTGAGTGAACTTGTGGATTCTGGAATTTACTGCAACTTAAAACCAAATTCTTATTACTTGCTTTCAAACAAACCTTTTCTTTATGTTTCTCTTAATTCAAAAAAAGTAAATATTTCCAAAACAGATATTATTGCTGATAAAGAATCAGTTGATGCAAGCCTCAAAAATTTTTCATATCCGCTTATTGTTAAAACTTTTTTAGGTCTTAAAAAAACCAATTCTGTTCTTGTTGAATCTGAGCGCTCACTAAAATCATTTGTAAAAAGCATTTCAGTAAACATTGATGCAATAACAATTCAGGAATACCTTGAGGGGGATGTAGATCAGAGCCTTGTGATTGGGGAGGATGTTTTTACAATTAAAAGAAAATGGGTTGAAAAGGAACTTTCGCATTCTAAAAAACCATTAACAACAAAACTTTCAGATGATGATCGGGAAATGGCGATAAAAGCAGCAAAAGTTTCTGGCATGGATATCGG
>JANLGZ010000017.1 GCA_024653905.1 archaeon | reverse complement strand
ATCCCGTCTCTTTTGTACCCGAGTTTTTTCAAATAATATTCTCTCGCCCCAACTCCGCTTATAACAAGTAATTTATCTGCATCAAATTTTTCTTTTGCTATTTTCTCCGCGCGCTCTATTAATTTTTTCCCATAACCTTTATGCTGTGTGCTTTCAGAATTCGTTTCTCCTATTCCTACTTCCATTCCAAGAACATGCAGTTCTCTAACTATACAAGTTTTTTTTGTAAACTCTTTTCTGAATGGTTTCCAAGGTTTTCTTAACCTACAAAAACCAATTATTAATTCGTTTTTTGTATCTTCAAATGAAATAAAAATCTCTTTTCCTTTGCTTGCTTCATATTCTTTTTCAACCATTTCAACTCTTGAATAATCAGTTTCAATGCCTTTTCCCTGGTTTATTCCGGATTCTCTGCATCTTATGCATTTGCATTTAATTCCTTTTTCTCTTGCTTTTTCCTCAATGATCTGCCTTAAATTATTCTTATCTACTCCGCTTTTGGAAAATTTAGTAGGGATATCTCTTTGCACTCTATGTACTCTTGTATAAGTTGGAAAATATTTTTTTGCTTCAGAAATAATATCTGCGGCTTCTTCAGTATTCAATGGAGTAAATTTTCCTTTTTCATAAAGTTTTTCCAGTGCAGTTCCTGGCATCACCATGCATGGATAAATTTTCAATCCATCCGGCTTAAAATCAGGGTTTGCAAAAAGTTCCTTGAAATTTTCAATATCTTTTTCTTTTGAACTCAAAGGTTGTCCAGGCATCAGGTGATAAGTTACTTTCAATCCAGAATCTTTCAGAAGCCTTGTTGCTTCTATAGTATCCTCTATTGTGTGTCCTCTGTTTGTGTATTTCAAAACCTCATTATAAATGCTCTGAACTCCAAGTTCAACTCTTGTTGTTCCCAGTTTTAACATTTGGTCAATTTCTTTTTCCATGCACCAGTCAGGTTTTGTTTCAATGCACATTGTAACTATTCTTACGCTGGCTTTTTCATTTCGTAAATGTTCTTTCTCTACATTCGGAATGTGTTTTTGTTTAAGCAGTTTTTCTTTCAGGTTTTTATCAAATGCTTTGTTTTGTTCTGAAAAAAATTTGTTGAATTTTCCACTATCAAATTTTCCTTTTGGGAACATTTTTTCAGAAAAATCATTCACAGCTTGAAATGCCCCTGAAACAAATTCTTCTTGGTATTCAAAAGGAAAACTTGGGAATGTTCCTCCCATAATTATCAATTCTATTTTTTGCGGATTATGTGCGGTTGAATAATACTGTGAAAGCCTGTTCATTGTCTGCAAATAAGAATCATAAGAATTGTTTATTGCCCGCATTGTTGCAGGTTCATTTCCTGTGTAACTTTGGGGGACATTTCCAAAAAAACTATTGGGGCCTCCAGGACAATAAATGCAGGTTCCGTGCGGACAGTTTATGGGTTTAGTCATTATTGCTATTGGTGCAACGCCTGAAAGTGTTCTTAATGGTTTTATGGAAAGTATTTTGCTTAATTTTTTTGATGGTTTTTTTGAATGATTCAAAATATCCGGGTTAGAAGGAACCCCTGATAATCCAAACTTTTTCCCAATCTCTAACTTAAACCTGTTAAGTTCTTCTTTGGTATTAATTTTGCCATTTTCAATTGCATCAATTATTTCAATGCAGAATTGTTGTAATTTTGTTTCCATACTTCAGTTTTTTGCCCTGAAAAGGTTTTTATTGAGTGGTAACGTTCTTTTTTGCATGACCGCGGCAGAACAGGATTTTGTGGAATATGTTCAGAAATACCCTGAATGCTATGCTATTGCCCAATCCGAGGTATTCATGAAATTTTTAAAGCTCATTTCAGAGTCCCCAAGGTCCATTTCTGAGCTTTTAACTAATATTCCTAATATTGAGGATCTTGATTTGCGTCTTATTGTGCTTGCTTTGGAATCGGCAAAACTCATTAAAAAAAGTGCAAATATCCAATCTGAGGTTTATTATCTAACTAATAAGGGAGAAACCCTTCTAACAAAGTATAAAACTGCAAAAAAAGGCCTTTAAAGGCCCATTTAAACGCACTTTTCCCAGTTCTCTTTTATAAATATATTATACTTATAGTATATATTCGCACTCAAAGGTCGGGGGATTTTTTTTGGGAAAAATATTAATAGCGGTACTTGGTATAGGAAAAGGCACATGGGGTCATGTAGCCAGACTTATTTCTGAAGAAGAATGGGATAAAATTCTATTAATTTCCAATGAGTGGGGGAAAGAAAATTTTGCCCCTGCAAAAGAATGTGAATGGATTCTTGTCAATAATAGAGCAGGCTTTGAAATAATCAAAGAAGAAATAAAAAACAAACTCCCCGATGGAGATTTAGCAATTTCACTTATAAGCGGTTCAGGAAAAGAACACATGGCGGTTCTTGCTGCTTTGAAAGCAAAAAAATCAAAATATGAAACCGTAATCCTGACAGGCGAAGGAACTAAGTACTATTAAATTTTTTTATTTTATTCTCCTTACTATTTATATATCTCAGAGTTCTACTTTTACTGTGCCTGGAAGAAAAGTGCCTGAAAGTAAAATAACAATTAGAGGTCTTTTTGGGGAACGTAAGCTTCCTGAAAATGCAACAGATTATGTTAACTATTTGAATGAAAAATTGGAAAGGGGGGGAGAAAATATGCCGAACCTTACAATGAAGGAACTTGAAAATGCCAGGCATTTATTAAAATTAGAAATGGCTCGTCGTGATAAATTAAATCATAATTCTAAAGTGGTTGCTAATGCGGTTGTTTTGGAAAAAGATGGGCTGCTTTTAGGAAGATTTGCCATTAGTTTAGCAAGAAGGGAAAAGGGAATACCGCGAGTTGTTGGTTTATTTGGAGACCCAAGTAAAATTCCTTTAGAATTACTTAGTGATGCACATGTTAAACTTACTCTTAATTTACAGCATCGTAGTTTTGCAAGTCACAGGAAAACTTTTACTACTATTGAACTGAAAAGAATCGTAGAGATCAGAGATGCCCTTGGCATTGAACTGCAACACAGAAAAAATAAGCCAGTTCAACAGTAAGGTTTTATTTTAATCGAACTAATTTATTTTATGGCTGATTTGATTTTTTTGTTTGTTTTAGTTGTTGCAATAATTTTGCTTCTTTTAGTTCTGTTTTTGCTTTCGAAATTAAAATCATTAGAACAGCGTTTTGATGAATTAAAGTTTTCCAAATCATCCCAATCGGTTAAGTATGGTAAGATGACCGAGCAGTTCATCCCGTTCACAAAAGACTTTCCTTTTAACCCTGATAATTTCCGTTTTCTCGGAAACCCAATTGACGGTGTTGTTTTTGAGGAAGATAAAGTTGTTTTTGCTGAATTCAAAACAGCTTCCTCTCAGCTTTCACAAAAGCAAAGAAATATCCGTGATTTAATCAAATCAAAAAAAGTAGAATGGTTTGAGTACAATTTAAAATAATTTTAATTTAAAGTAAATTATTTTTTCTTAAATTTTCTAAGTTAAAGGTCGCCCTATTATTTCCATTCTAATTTATACCTGAGTACTGCAGCAATTCCGCCAAAACCAAGTATTTTTTCTCCAGTTTCATTTTTCCCAGAAACAAAAATTATTTTACCTTTAAGTTGTTCTGCCTTATCAAGAATCTGTTCGGTTTCTTCTCTTTTTTCTGAAAGCATTTTTTCATGAACCACAAGTTCATGAACCGCATTAGAATCAATTGCTTTTCTAACTTCCTCAAAACCAATTGCACTTAAACCGTTTGAAAGTCCTGCAAGTATTTTTTCCACTGCTTTAGTTTCCTCTGCGGCATGAAATCCTTCAATAAGTTTGTCAATTTTTCCGCTTTTTATCAGTTCATTCAAACCTGTTATTCCAACAGAATTTGTTGATTCAAATTCCGGTTTTAATTTGGAGTTTTTTTCTTTTAGGAATTTTTCAAAATTTTGTTTCTCAAAACCAGGGCCAGCTATGACCATTTTTTTAGGTTCAAGTTCAATGATTTTTTTTAATAGTTCCTCAAAGTATGGATTTCCCTTTTCAGTGTTCTCAAATCTTTTGCCGCTTTTTTTTCCAAGAATTTTTGCTTTCTTATCCAAACCAGAATCTTTGAGAAAAGCAATTTCCGCTTCCTCATCATCCATAACAACCAAAAGCAAGTTTTCTCTTCCTGATGCTTTTTTTGCCCGTTCAAGTCTGTCAATATGATATTTTTTCAGTGCTTTTTTTGTAACGCATATTTTTTCCCCTGCCTCTGCTTCAAGAGTATGATGGCTTTTCAATTCAACTAATTCTGCTGGTTTTGCAAAAACAACAATTCCTTGAATTCTGAGCTGGTTTGTTGCTTCATGAAACTCTGCTTTTTCAACTTCCAATTCAACAAAAATTTTCTCTTTTACTGCCTTATCTCCTTCATGTTTTCCTTTTATTTTTCTTTCAGAGCTACCGCTGACCAAATCTCCTTTTTCTATAAGTTTCTCTATATGCCAAAGGTCATCGAAAGAATCCGGAATAACCTCAAACGTATTCCCTTTATAGTCAACTTTGAGTATTTTCATGATAATTCATGTAGCTGTAAACAGTTAAAAAACCTTAGAACTGAAATCTTAGAATGACTCGAGTAGCAGTATTGGAAAAAGACCGTTGTATTAACAAAGAGGGCTGTAATTTCATTTGCGGTAATGTTTGCCCGGTTAATAGAGCAGGCAAGGAATGCATTATTGTGAACAAAGAAGACAATAAGCCAGTCATAAGCGAAGACCTCTGTATAGGCTGTAATATCTGTGTGATAAAATGTCCTGTTGATTGTATTTACATTGAGAACCTTGTACAAGAATTAACTGATGATCCTGTTCAAAGGTTTGGTGAAAACGAATTCAGAGTTTACAGACTTCCATTAATTAGACAAGGGGAAATTGTAGGTTTAATTGGAAGAAATGGTATTGGAAAAAGCACTATTCTAAATATTCTTTCAGGTCAGTTAATTCCTAATTTAGGGGATTATGAAAATGAACCAAGTTATGATAAAGTAGTGAATTTTTTCAAGGGGCGAGAATTACATGAGTATTTTTCTTCTTTAAAAAATAAATCAATAAAAGTTTCTTTCAAGCCCCAGAATATTAATGATATTCCAAAAGCTTTCAAGGGTAATGTAAATGAATTGCTGAAAAAAGTTGATGAAAGAAAAAAACTCGGAGAAATTACAAAAATTTTAAATCTTGAAAAAGTTTTGAATAGAGATTTAAAAAGTTTAAGTGGTGGAGAACTTCAAAGAGTTGCTATTGCTGCTGCTGCTTTGAAGGATGCTGATTTTTATGCTTTTGATGAACCCACCTCTTATTTAGATGTTAAAGAACGCCTAAACATGGCTGCATTATTGAGGTCTTTAGCACTTGAAAAGAAAACAGTTATTGTAATTGAACATGACTTAGCAGTTTTGGATTATTTAAGTGATTATGTGCATTTGCTTTACGGGAAAAAATCGGTTTATGGAATTGTTTCAAATTCTAAAAGTGTAAAAAATGGAATTAATGAATTTTTAGAAGGTTTTGTAAAAGATGAAAATGTACGTTTTAGAAAAGAGGAATTAAAATTTGAAGTTAAACCCTCAACTGATTATAAACTGAAAAATATTATAGCCGAGTATCCTTCAATGAAAAAATCTTTCAAAGATTTTTTTTTGGAAATTGAAGGGGGTGATTTAAGAGAAGCAGAAGTATTAGGAATAATGGGGCCTAACGGTATTGGCAAAACCACTTTTGTAAAAATGCTTGCGGGAGTAGAAAAACCAGATGTTGGTTCTATTGATTTATCCCTTAAAGTTTCTTACAAACCGCAATATCTCTCTGCTGAACACGGAATAACAGTTTCAGATTTTATTGCTACTCAGAATATTGACAGGTCTATTTTCAAGCAGGAAGTTGACAGGCGTCTTTTTATTAGTGAATTAGAAAATCATAAATTAGAGGAACTCTCAGGCGGAGAACTCCAAAAAGTTGCTGTGGGAATGGCGTTATGCCGAAACGATGCTGAATTAGTGCTTTTAGATGAACCTACTGCTTTTGTTGATATTGAAGATCGTCTCAACATGGCTGATACTATCAGGTCTGTTACTGATTCAAAAAAGAAAGTCTGTCTTGTTGTTGACCATGATATTTTATTCCAGGATTATGTAAGCGACCGCTTAATGATTTTTGAGGGGGAATCATCTGTAAGAGGTTTAGCAAGGAAACCGTTCACAATGCATGATGGAATGAATCACTTTTTGAAAGAAATGGGGATTAGTCTAAGACGGGAAAGTTCTAATGGTAGACCTAGAATAAACAAACCAGGTTCTCAATTAGATCAGGAACAGAGGAATAAAGAGGAATATTATTACGCGAAAGGCTAAATTTCCCAAATGTTTTTGTAATTGCAGAACGTTTCAAGGTATTTTATTAATCCTTTACTAAGGATTAATTTTCCTTTATTATCTTTAGAGTTAACAAGTACATTTGTAAAGATTTTTTCATTTATGCTTGAATTTAAATAAATTGATAGAGCTCTTAACATTGTGATTGGGAACAATCCAGAAGTCAAATAACTGCTGAATGTTTGAGGGTTAAGAAAATGTTTTTTTCCAAAATAATTCTTGTAGAATTCTCTGAATTCAAAATAACTGTCTTTTTTGTTGCATTTTTCTTCTATTATTTTCTTAGCTATTGGAGACTGCATTTTGAAGGATGACTTCAAGGAAGGCTTTCTGTTGTATATTCCACAACTGGCTATGTTCAGATTTTCTCCAATAAATTTTTGGTCGTAAAAATTATCATTCTGGAAATTTAGCATGGTAATTCTATTTTGCTTTTTGGAAGTTATATAGGTATTTAGACTCCTCAGTGCCGGTGCGGTTCTTACAGGAGGGGGGGAAAGGAATTTAATCAATTTATTAAGGCTTGGGGATTAAACGCTGAATTACCAGAACTTATACTTGCAAAAGAAACGTGTAATAAAAGTTACTAGTAATAATACCTGTACTCAACCGCGTATGTTACTTCTGCTTCGCCTTTTGCAGGTACATTCACATTGAATTCTATTTCGTTTGAGCTTTTTTTATCATATGGCATTGAGCTTTTTGTTATGTTCCAGCTACTTCCAAGATTTTCTTTTACAATAACATTAATCGCTTCATCCTTCTGGTTCTCAAGTTTTATCTTATACTCATATTTATAGAATCCTTTTGTAACATTTTCTGAATTAGTTTGAGTTCTTTCTCCAGTAACATCAAATGCATTTCCTAAAAATAATTCTAATTCATCCTCTGTTTTTGTATGGTCAATTTGGTCTTCGCCGACAAATTGTAATTGCCCGTCAGAATCTTTTTTGTAAACTCTTACAATTCCTTTTGGCAGAGGCATTCCTAACCCTTGCGATTCTGAATTATTGAATCTCATTTTTACCTGAACTTTTTCTCCATTACTTGCTCCATCATAAACAAATTCTTTTTGGGATGGAATATCATTAGCAGAAAGAAGCGAAATTTGTTTTGTTTCATTATTATTAATCGTGGTTTTCCTCTCTAAAGTGTATAAATGGTATTCGAATAATGATTCTTCTCCGAATTGTTGTGGGCTTGCAGCTCCTATGGAATCTGCATACTCAAACACTTCTCTGTATTTTACTTCATTATCCTGAATTCTATGAACATCTCCTGCAACTAATTTTAGTTTTGTATCAGGATAACCTGTTCCTGAATTATTAGTTATTGTAGTCCAACCAGTAAAATCCAAAGCAGTATCAGAATCATTTACTGTTGCAATATAATCAGCTCTCCAATCAAGCCCTGTTGTTAAGTAAACAGTTTGAGTTTCTCTGTTTCCGGCTTGTTCTGCATAAATTTTCCAAACAAGGGTAGGTTTTGTAAGAAGTCCTCCTGGAAGTTCTGTGAATTCTATTTTGCTGCTGTTTGAAAGCGCAATTATTTTTCCATCAGAATCAAGTACAATTCCATCATTAAAACTCAGTAATTTTCCAGTGTACTCTTTTACCTGGTCTCCTTCAGCTACCTGAACAGTAATTTCCTTATCCAAATATTTTTCCAGGATTTTGTTTTTGCTCACAAGATCATATTCATAATTTTGTTCCACTACAAAAGTACTTGAGTGAGTAAGATCCTGAAAGAAAACACTTGTAGCATCTATTCCTGATGCAATATCCTTAAACTGAACTAAATTAATTCCTTTTTCCAAAAACATTTCCCTTACATCTTTCACCAGAGCAAAATTCTGATTGTAAACAGTTATTTCGCTTGAACCTTTTTCTCCAATATCTTTAGTAGTATCGGCAAATAATGCTGCTTCTGGTTTTCCAACCGCGACTTTGTATGAAACTTCATTAATATTAAAATTCGGTTTTGCTTTTGCAATTATTTGTTCATTTCCTATAATGCTGTTTAATCCAATTAATCCTATAATAAGAATTATTCCGATTCCAAATACAATTTTTTTATCCATTTTTTTTCACCTGATTACCTTGCATCTTTCATATTTAAACCCTTTTCTCTTTACTTAGTAATTTTCCTAATTTTCCTTGAAAGGTTAACAATAGTATAAATTGTTAATATTTATTGTTTTTGGTACCCCAAATCAATTATGTGTTCAATTATAGGGATTTATTCAAGAAGCAATGGTGATGTTTCAGTATACTTATCTGCACTAATGGATTCTCTAAAACACAGAGGTCCAGAAGCATTTGGTATCAAAACCCCAAAAGAAGAATTTAAATCTAAATCATTTAAACAATTAAAATTTCCAAAAAGCCCTATTGCTCTTGGTCATTGTTTGCTTTCCACAACAGGTTACGGAATACAACCTCTTTCAAAAGGAAACGTTTCAATTTCCCATAACGGCCAAATTTACAATTACAAAAAACTGGTAAAAGAACAAACAATGGTTTCTGATTCTGAATCTATTGCTTATTTTTTTGCGAACGAACTAAAAAAAAGTTCCTTTGAAAATGCTTTAAAAAAATTTATGAAAAAAGCAGAAGGAGAATATGCTGTTGGTTTGTTTTATAAAAATTCTCTTTATGCTTTTCGTGATCCAATTGGACTAAAACCACTCTGGTTCGGTTCTAATGATTCTGTTTTTGCTTTTGCTTCCGAACCAAGCGCTCTAATGAAAATAGATATTCAGTTCCCTCAGCCTCTTTTGCCTGGGCATATGTTAAAAATTTCCAAAAAGGGTTTTGAAACAAAACCAATTTTCAATATTGAAAATTTCAAAAAAACAATTCCAAAAAAGCATTCAATAAAAAACCTGAAATCTGCTTTTGATGAAACAATCCAATTACAAACCAAAAATTTGGAAAAAGCAGCTGTTCTTTTTAGCGGAGGAGTAGATTCTTCCTTAATTGCAAAAGCGGTTTCTCAAAAAGTTCCAAACACTAAGCTTTTTGTTTGCGGAACCAAAAATAGTCAGGATATGGTTTCTGCTAAAGAAGTTGCTGAAGAATTAAATCTGGAATTAGTATCAGTTGAGATTTCTGAGGAAAAAATAAAAGAATTAATGTTTCGTTCAATGAAAATTCTTTCTTTTTTTGATGAAATGCAGATAGGTATTGCTGTTACTGAACTTGCTTGTGCTGATGCTATTGTAAAGCATGGCTATAAAGTTGTTTTTTCAGGACAAGGTTCGGATGAGATTTTTTGCGGTTATAATAATTACGCAAAAATTCTTAAGGGGCAAAATTATTCTGCTGTTGAAAAAGAAATTTGGTTTTCTCTTTCAAGAATATGGTCAAGAAACTTTTACAGGGATGATGCAATAATTGCTAGCAATTCCCTAGAATTAAGAGTTCCATTAGTTTCAATGCAGTTTTTGAAGCAAGCAATGGCTATTCCTGCAAAAGAAAAAATCAAAAATAAAGAGGATAAAATTAGAAAATGGCCTATTAGAGAACTTGCAAAACTTTACAATATTTCCGATTCTGTTGCTCTAAAGCCAAAAAAAGCTTTGCAGTATGGTTCAGGTTCTCAGAAAATTGTTTCTAAAATATTAAAAGGAAATTAAACTTAAGGGTTTTCTTGTAATCCTGAAACTCTGTCTATGACTCTGCAGGTAGATGGTGGGCCTGCCACAACTTCTGCTTCTTTGTAAAACTTTAATAATCTTGTTTCAGTAATACGGTTTCCGCCCGCATTCACAAAACATTCTAAATTTCCGCGTATATCTGCTCTTTTGCTACTAGTGTTCGTAATTATGCCAGTAACACTGCAATCTATTCTTGTTTTTTCTTTGAATTCACTTAAAACTAAAGTGAATTCTGTTTCTAAATCGGTTTGGTTAAGGGTCTGATCACAATTCGGAATACTCAAATCCTCCGAAAAAACTTTTGAAGTAGCCTTATCAAGAACTCTAACAATATTATCGGTTTTAATATTCAGTTCTCTTGTTGCATCCATTATCAAAAGTGAGTCTTGTGTTTTGACAAGGTTCAGTGAAGCACTGGATGCAAGGAATAGCACTGCTATTGCGCCAACAGCAACCCATGCGGAAACAAATCCTTTCATTTTGCTTTGCATCCGCTCACCTTTTCAGTTAATCCTGAAGCAGTATATTCAAAGAGTTGCTTACAGTTCACATTTGTGTTTGAACCTGCACTACTCGGGATGTCTGCACCATTTGTGTAATATGCAAGTGTTACACTGTCGCTTGTTTTTGTGCTAAGTAATGGCTGTTGAAAACTATCTGTGTAAGAATTTCCTATTACAACTAAAGCTGAAAATAATGCAATTACCACTATCATTGCGAGTATTCCGTCAGTGCTGAATATTATTCCCTTTTTCATTTCCACACCTTCACTGTAAGCGTATTATTTGAATAAGTTGAGCAGGTACTAACTGAATCAATACAATTTTCATAATCTGCTTTGGCTATTTTGTTTTGGGTTGCAAGAAAAACCCTTTCTATTACAACCACGTTTGCTGATGGTGCAGGATTGCCGACATCACACCCATTTACTTTTTTTCCAGAATATTCTACACTGCAAGATATCACGTCAGGTATCATCAGTTTTGATTTATTCAATAAATCAAACACTCCTGGAGTTGAATCAAAACACCCGTTAATTTCATATCCTTGATCTTTGAATGGGTCTTTTGGTGGCGGTCCGCTTGGATTTGAAGGATCTAAACCGCATTGATTAGTTCCTATAAAAATATTCCCTGCATTCATCGCAATCACGGTTAATTCATTTCTTGTTTTTGCTTCTTTTATTTCATAAACACTTAACTCATAAGCATTCAGCAATAATCCAATTGCAAGAACTGCCAGCACCATGGCTATCAAAAAATCAATTGAAAATATCTGTCCTTTTTCTTTTTTCATTTTTTCATCACTTTGATATTGTAATACTGTCGCCGCATAAGAAATTATTTTTTGTTATGCTAACATCAGATAAATTTAAACCGTCAAATTTTTTGGTCTCTTCTCCAGAGGTAACTGAAATGCTTGTATTATCTATTGTAATTGTGCACTCAATATTTTTAGGTGCAGTATAATATATTGTGGAACCATATGCTTTCACAGCACCTATTGCGCTGTACACATCAATCAGCACTGTTTCTGCATCATTAGTGCTTGCAGAACCCTGAACTGTTGCATTAAATCCTTCCATGTAATTCTGCAGAACTATCAAGAATATTATTGCGGTTAGTATAACTAGCAGTAAATCAGCACTAAGTTGTCCTTTTTTCATCTATTCATTAACTGTTTCTTTGTATATAAAATTAGTTGTATCAATCAAAACTGTTGCGAAAAGGTTCAGAATAATGCTTTTCCTGTCATTTCTTTTGGTTTTTTTATATTGAGGATTTTAAGTATTGTAGGAGTGACGTCTTTTATTGCGCCTCCTTTTTTGAGTTTTATTTTTTTGAATTTCGGGTCGTCATCTACAATAATGAACGGTACATTATTCGCAGTATGATTTGTGTTAGGTTCACCGTTTTTTTGGAGCATTACTTCTGCATTCCCGTGGTCTGCGGAAACAATTGCAAGACCATCTTTATGTCTTGTTGCATCAATAATAAGACCAAGTGCTTTGTCACATTCTTCGACTCCTATAATAGCGGATTTTATGAATCCTGTGTGCCCTATTATGTCAGGGTTATTAAGATTAATCAGAATCAAAGCGTATTTTCCGGAATCGATTGCCTTTACCGCGTCCTTTGCAATATCCAGTGCATGCATTTTAGGTTTTAAGTCATACGTAGGAATTTTATCAGAGGGGATTAATTTTCTTGTTTCTCCCTTAAATGGTTTTTCCCGCATTCCTGAAAACACAGTGGTTACATAAATCCATTTTTCTGTTTCAGTAACTCTGTACTGTTTCAACCCTGCTTCGCTTATAATTCCTCCTAATGTATTTTTCGGATATTCTCTTTCAAAAGCATGAGGGCAACGGATTCCTTTATAATATTCAAATGTAGCCACATAATGAATATTTTTCTTTTCCTTGCGGTTGAATTTGTTGAATTTTGGTTCAGTAAATGCCTGTGAAATTTCAATAGCCCGGTCAGTTCTGAAATTTGCCCAGATAAAAGCGTCATTATCTTTAATTTTTCCGACAGGAATTCCTTTTTTGTCAACAATTACTGTGGGGCTAATGAATTCATCGCTTTCAACAAAGTTTTCCTCTTTTTTCTCCGCTGATTTTTCTCTTTTGTAAGCATTTTCAATTGCTTCTTTGGCACTTTTTGTATAATATTCCGCTTCTCCATAAATCATTGCATTGTAACTTTTTTCAACTCTTTCCCATCTGTGGTTGCGGTCCATTATCCAGTATCTCCCTATAACCGAACCTATTCTTCCAATCTTGTTTTTTTTCATTACTTTTTCCAAGCGGGATAAATATTTTTTTGCATCATGGGTTCCAGAATCCCGTCCATCACTGATAAAATGAACAACAACATCCTTGACTTTGTTTTTTGCAGCCATTTCAATTAAAGCATGAACCAAAACATCGTAACTATGAACTCCCCTATCTGACATAAGTGCAGAGATATGTAAAGTGGAATTGTGTTTTTTCACATAATTCATTGCATTCAAATAAATTTTATTTTTGAATATACTTTTGTTTGCTATTGACCTTGCAACAATTCCATTTGGCAACATCACATTGCGTCCAGCGCCTATTATGAAATGTCCGATTTCACTGCTTCCCTGATGACCTTTCCACAATCCAACGGATTCTCCGCCAGCGCCTATTTCAGTATAAGAATAATTTTTTCTGAGCCAGTCAAAATTAGGTGTGTTGGCTCGTGCAACTGCATTCCCTTTTCCATTAGGGGCAATTCCCCAACCGTCAAGAATAACATAAACAATAGGACTTTTCATTGAAACCATTTCTATAAGGGTCATATTACTTTTAATTGTTTCCTGTTTCCTTCAGTATCATAAGCTCTGATTGTGTCAAGTGTATAAGGGTGGCTTATTATGAGGTGGATTTTTCCTTTTGCTGCAAATGATTCCAAATCTGCTCTTGAGGGATTGTTATTGGGAGAAGGGTGAGAATGTATTGTTCCTATAATGTTTTTGTCAAAAGGAACCAAGTCTAACCTATAGGATGAAAAATTTTCCCCGAAAGTGGCAGGAACAATAACCAGTTCTGTGATTTTATCTTCTGTGCCTCCGAGCATTGAAAAGAACTCATCAGGGTAAACATTTCGGGCGGCAATTATAATTGATTCTATTACTTCATTTTTGATTTTGTACATTATACAAACTGTGTTCTTTTTGTTTAAAAAACGATTCCGAGATAAAAAAG
>JANLGZ010000116.1 GCA_024653905.1 archaeon | reverse complement strand
ATAATGAAAACAAGTTTGCCAATAAAGTTAAAATTGTTGAGCCTGATGTTGAATCAGTTGAAAATGCTTTGGGATTGAAATAGATGAATTGGATAAAAGTTTTTGCACCTGCCTCAATAGGAAATATCGGGCCTGGTTTTGATGTGCTTGGATTAGCTATTGATACTCTTGGAGACACCATTCAAGCAAAAAAAATTGACGAAAGTATAGTGATTTCAGAAATAACTGGTTTTGATGGTTTGCCAAAAGAAGCAGACAAAAATACGGTCAGCATTGCCGCAAGTGAAGTTCTGAAAAAACTTGGAATTAATGAAGGAATAGAATTCAAAATTGAAAAGGGAATTCCTCCAGGTTCAGGTTTGGGGGGCTCTGCTTCTTCTGCGGCTGCCGGTGCGTTTGCTGCAAATTATCTTTATGGTGAAAAATTTTCCAAAAAAGAATTAATAGGCCCTGCAACAACCGCTGAGGCATTTGTAAGCGGGGGTTATTTTGCGGACAACACAGCACCGTCTTTGCTTGGGGGTGCAACTCTTACAAGGGAGAAACACCCTTTAGATATTGTCAGCCTTGGAAACATTGATGAATTATTGGTTGTGATTGTGTGCCCTGATTTTAAATTATTAACCAAAAAAGCAAGAGAAGTTCTTCCGAAAAATGTTCCGATGAAAAGTTTTATTTCTAATATGGCTAATGCTTGTTTAATCGCTTCTGCATTTTCAAAAAATGATTATAACTTGTTTTCAAGGTGTATTAATGACGAAATAATTGAACCCGCAAGAGCGTCATTAATTCCGGGTTTTTTAAATGTAAAAAAATCCGCGTTGGATGCGGGGGCTGATGGGTGTTCTATTTCAGGTGCAGGTCCGAGTTTGTTTGCAATTACAAATGATAAGCAGAAAGCAGAGCAAATAGGTAAAGCAATGAAAGAATCTTTCGCAAAAAGTAATTTAGAATCAAATTATTATGTTTGCAAATCCCATAAAACAGGAACTTCGTTAGTGAAAGAATAATTTGCGATTTTTTCCAAACGAATATCTTTAAATAGCACTTTGTGTATCCTACTAGTGACCCCCTAATGAAGTTTAAACCTTTAAATTTCGTTGCTTTTGCAGTATTCTTTTTAGTTTTAGTTACTTTTGTTTTTGCTGAGGAAGATTATAGTTTAGGTGTTCCCGGCGGTTTCGATTTTGGTTTTCAAACAAGTGCAGCAGAACCTGAGTATATTGCTCAGGAAAAGTTTGTTGAAGAAATGACCACAGTCTACACTTGGATTGCATCAAACAGTATTGAATTTATTCAAGGTTGTAAAGATGACCGAGAATCTTTAGTTTCAACAATGACTGAAGTTGTAAAAGCAGCTCAAGAAACTTCTTTAGTTTGTAGTCAGTTTGAATTAGAAGCAGCAGCATGTGATGCTGATTTATTCTGTTCAAGAATTGAAAAAGGATTGCCTATTCCGTCTGATATAAAACCAGTTTTGAAAGACCTTGGTTATAATCCGGATGAATTAACCGTAAATGATTTTACTGCTAAGTTAGCTTTGGATGTTTGTATTGCTCAAAGTTCTAAAGAATTAGATAAAATGGATGAACGTAAAGAAACTCAAAAAGAAAAACTTAGAGAACAAATTCCTGAGTTCAGGGAAAAATGCAGTAAATTGGAAGAATTTAGAGATCAGGATTTTGGAATGAGGCTTCCTGATATTTATATGCCTGAAATGCGTCAGGAACCAATGCGTCAGGAACCAATGCGTCAGGAACCAATGCGTCAGGAACCTTACAGACAACCTGAACCATACCGTGAACCTGAGAATTATTCTGAGCAGAATAATGATTATGTTGAGGGAAATTACCCTGATCAAAAACCATACCAAGAGCCTTACCAAGAGCCTGAGCCATATCAAGAACCTGCTCCAGAACCTGCTCCAGAACCTGCTCCAGAACCTGCTCCAGAGGTTACAGCAGCACCTCAAAGAAGTTCTATTAATACAATTCTTGGTTTTGTATCTATTTTAAGATTTGATGAAGAAAACCCTGAGGAAACAGCTCCGGAGCCCGCTCCTGAACCATTGCCTGAACCTCAGCCAGAACCAATAGCTGAACCTTTTGATTATTCTGAGCCTGCTCCTGAATTATATGATGTTCCTGGCGATTACAAACCTGATCCTAATGTAGATTATATGGGGGAAAATCCTGGTTACAAACCTCCTGGAGACTTTGGTTTCAATGATGGTTTCAATCAAGGGATTGGCGGCGTAAAAACCGACCCTAATTACAATTATCAAGGAAATAATGGCGCAGGTCCAGATTATGGTTCTCAAGGTCCTGGTTATACTCCTGGTCCTGAACAAAAACCAAACGGACCCAGTCCTGGTTATGGGGCTCCTGGACAAGTAACTTCAAATGGCAGCCCTGGAGGAGGAAGCCCAGATTACTTATGTGGTTTATCCGATGATGAATTAATTGATTCAATGTTAGGGCATATGCCTGACTCATCTGAAATGGAAGGTGAAATAAAATTACGTTGCACTAAAGAATCTGGTTATATGTTAAGAGAATTTAATCGTTTAAAACTTGATGTTGCAAAGTGTAAAGCTAATGCTGCTCTTGATTGTGCGGCTAAAGTGGAAAGTGTAAGAAGCTGTAATGAAATTAAAGAAAATCCGGAAAAAATTTCTGAAGTTATTGTGAATAATATGTGCAGACGCTTTGGTGTAAAGCATGGCGGAGAAGGAACTGAAGGCGGTTTGTATGATATTGCTTCGGAGTTTTATGATGAAGATCCGGCTCTTGCAAATCAGCTAGGGGATACAGCAGATCAAACACTTGAAGATCAGGAAAAATTAAATGTGTTCAGTTATATTTTAGGGGATGGAGAATACAGCGGTAAAATAAATGACAGGGTTGAAAAATTAAAGAATGTTAGGGAAAGACTTGATGATGAGGAAAATTCTGATTTAATTGAAAAACTTGATGTTGAAATAGAAGAATTAGAAACTGAAGGAAATCAGTTTGGTAATCTCTTTGATGTCGGAAGAATTGGAAAAATGTTCAGGTAGTTATAGCCCCATTTCCCTGTTCAAAAATTCAGGAAATACTTTTGCTTCTGCTTTTCTAAGGTTTTCCTGGAATCCTCTTCTTGTCATTCCGCATGATTCTGCAAGTTCTTGCAAACCAACATTTCTTGGCCACGTATAATAACCCAAAGCTCTTGCAATTCTCAAAGCCTGTGCCTGTTTATTAGTTAAAGAATAAGGATTATTTGTTTCAATGTTATTTTTTATTTTCATTATTTTTACTTCGCCTAGAATTTCAAGTTCGTTTAAAATGTTTTTCAAATCATTGGGTTTTTGAGTTAAAATTGTGTGAGTTTCATAACCGCCTTTTTCCTGTGTAATTGGTGCTGTATAAACACAGTCTTTATCCATTATCGAACCGTAGCTTGTTGAGCCTTCCCAAGCAACAGCAATAATTGCTTTTGCATCGGTTTTGTAAAGAACGTTTGCTTTTTTTATAAGCGTGTGTTCATTGGCATATTTGATGTAGCCGTCCCTTTGTTTATTATCCGCGAACCTGACATCCATTGTACAATAAACCCTGTTTTGTCCGTTAGGTGCTTTGGTAATAATCACAGGTCCTTTTTCAGTAGCTGTGCTGTCTTCGAATTTTTCTGAAGATCCTGAACCCCAGCAGTCCTGATGATAAACTCCAATAGTTACTTCCTTCATATTACAATTACTGCAAAACCCCTATTTATAGTTAACTATTCACGTGAATTAGTGATAAAAAGTGACATTTGTCACTAAATTGCCATAAATAATGTAAAACGAGTATATTCTATGCTGAGGAACTTTGTTCATGCGCTCTGGATAGCCGCGTTTTTTTATGCTCTGGGCATATCTTTAGCAGTAATCGGAATTGATTTTTTTCTTGAAACATTTTACTCAAAAATAGGAATTCTGTTCTTCTTTCTTCTTGTTTTGGTTGAGGTAATTTACAACAGGTTGTGATGTAATGCTTTTTATTGAATTTTTTTTGCACTTACTCACTTTCGATTTTGGGTGGATTGTACAGTTAGTTCTGAACAATCTCTTGTGGGTTTTTGGTCTTTCAGCGCTTGCATACCTTATTTTTGGCGAAAAAAAATTCTTTGCTGGTTTTATTCTGCTCGTATTTGATATTTGGCTGTTTGATGTTTTTGGAGTTATAAGCGGTGTTTCAATTTTCTCAGCAACAACCTTATCATTATACTACATAACTAAAATTGCTGTTCTTGCTTTTGCTGAAAATAGTACTGCTCTAAAAGATAAATTTGTAGTAATAAGCACTCTTCAGGGAATAATCGCGATTTTTGTTGCGCAGTTTATTTAATTATTTAAATAGTAGTTTGACATTATTTTATTAATGCCCCGAATAGAAAGAATAAAAGTTAAGCATGAATTAAGAAAACCGCAGGTTATTCGTAAGTATAATTTGTCTTATTTTAAACTTAACAAAGGGGATTTTTCCCCTGGCTTTTTGGCAAAAAGCGCTAAAGAACAAGCAACTCTTCTTGCAAAACAGGAAGAAAGAACAAAGCAAACATTATCAAAATTAAAAAAAATGCTTACAACAGTTGAAAGTGTCTGGCGGACTAGTAGTTCAACTAAAGCGCCGATTAAATTTACTAGGGCGCAATTATTTGCTTTAGATGATGAATCACAGAAAATGTATGAGGGCATGGTTACTGGGGCTGATTTTATTTTTTCGAAAAAGTATAATCAAAGAATAGGTTTCAGTAGAGGATCTGTTGCACAAACAGATTTTCAAAGAGATTTTCATGACGCAGTAAAATTTAG
>JANLGZ010000068.1 GCA_024653905.1 archaeon | reverse complement strand
AACGAAAAAATTCCGGTTTATAAAATAATAGACCCGATTGACAAAATCTTTCCGAGTTTTCTTTTATTGTTAATTCTGATTTTTTTATTTTTGATTATTCTTTTCTTTGCGGTTGTTCCGCTTTTATTTGGTCCGTCAGTGGCAACTATTCACGCGGTTGATAATGAAGGAGATAATGTTGTTGGTGTTTCGGTTGATTTGATATTCGAGGATGGTTCCACCAAAACTCTTCGAACTGATGCTTTTGGAAGGTTTTCATTCAATTTAATCGGCTCTGAAGTCACAATTGGTATTGATGATGAGGATTATGAATCATTTAATGAAACAGTAAATGTTAGTACTGCGGAGGAAACTGAAATTGTTTTAACCAAAATTGATGGTTCTGGGGATCTTCTGCAGAAAGTAATTGTAATTAATAATAAAGAAACCCAAAGTCCTCTTATTGGTGCTCAAATATCATTTACCTGTAGCAATAATAAGTCAGTAACCCCTTCTACAATTTATAATTCAAAAAGCGAGGAAACAATTCTTGTAAACAAGGAATGCGGAATTTTAACGGGGTCAGTAAGGCTTTCAGGTTTTACTGATGAAACAAGAACTCTCACAGGTGCAAGAACAATATTCCAAATGATGCCTGTAAATACTGCTTCTTTTGATGCAAAAGTAAGGGTTTTTGTTACCTCTGAAGAAGGAATTCCTCTTCCTGGAATCAGTGTTACTATTTACAATGAAAATGGTTTTATTGACCGAAAACAAACCGATGCTTCAGGAACACATATTTTCGAGGTTAACCCAGGGGTTTACTATGCAAAAGTATCTGATAATGGTTTTCCTCCACAGTATATTGACGGGGAATCTGAAGAGATTACAATTGAATCAGGAGATGATGAAACATTAACTTTGGCACTTGTAAGAGCAGAAAATGATGCTGATATTGGCAAAATCCTTGTAAAGTTTGTGGATAAGGCTACAGGAAGCCCTATTGAAAATGTCAGCGCAGTTTTCTTTGAAAATGGTGACAATAAAGAGCTTGATATTTCAGGTTCTGATGGATTAGTTGATTTGCCTAATGCGGATTTTAACAAGAGTTATTCTGTTTCTGCAGTTCATGAGGATTATATTTTCAAAGTTGCTGTTGATTTGGAGGTTATATCTTTAAACGCAAGTGTACCAACTAAGGTTGAACTTGTGAAAGCAGAACCTCCTGCACAATTTTCAAACATTGAGGTTCATGTAAAGAGCCTTGAAGGAAACCCTATTGCTGATGCAAGTGTTCACTTATCTGAAGTCGGACTTGATTATTCTATCAGAAGTGGTGCAACTGATTCTGATGGAAAAGCGATTTTTTCCAACATGCCTGTTGGCAGATACAAAGCTTTTGCAGAATCTGCTGGTCAGGAAGGTAAAACAGAATTTGTTCAGTCTTCTAGTGGTGCAACTCTTGTGCTTGAAATCATTTTAGTATTGCAAACCGCTAAAATGGAAGTAACGGTTGTTGATATTGAGGGAAACCCTGTTTCAGGAGCTACTGTAAAGTTTATTGATGCAGTTGAAGGCAACCTTGCAGAGGAGATTACTAATGAAAAAGGGATTATTGAACAACAGGAATTCAAATGGAATCTCAAACCTTATCTTAAAATTTCCAAGGAAGGTTTTTTGATTACAAATACAGATCCTTTTGATCTTGCTCCAAGAAGCACAATCAAAACAACAATTATTCTTCATAAAGTATCACATTTAGAAACCCTAAATTGTATTGAGGAGCAGGCTTTGTGTATTGGGTTAGGTTTTAACGGAATTGTTGAAAACACCGCATCAAGAAAAGTTGCCACAAAGTTTGAATCAAACAAGTCTTATGTACTGCTCTTTGATATTTATGCTGGAGAAGCACTTGATGGTGTTACTGCGGTTGTAAGAACTGGTCTTGAAAGTACGTTAACTGCTGAGACATCAAATTTTGTCATTAAAAAATCAAGCGGTTCTCTTGGCGCTTCTGCGATTAAATATAGTTCATTTAATCCTGCTAATAATTATGAAGGAGTAACTGTAACTGATGCTGATGGAAAACAAGTTATTTTAACTTTCGGAGACCTTGAACCTGGGTTGTATAATTTTGAGGTTGAAGTATTTGTGAAGGCGAATTTGCCTGTTGATACAAAAATAGAAGCCAGATATGGTGTAAAAGCAACCAGCGGAGAAAGTACTCTTTATATTTTAAGTGAAACAGCATTAGTGCCTTTGCAGTGGACTTTAAACGAACT
>JANLGZ010000016.1 GCA_024653905.1 archaeon | reverse complement strand
TCCTGGCCGTGCATAAGCGGCCAAGGGTGCAGGTGTTAACTGATTAAAACCGAACGTTAGTTGGGTTAAGAACGGTGCGAGCCAGTTTGGTTACTATCTGTTGGAGTTGTCGAGTGTCTGAGGGGAAGGAGCATTCAGTACGAGAGGAACGGTGCTTCGTGGCCTCTGGTTAACCAGTTGTCTGACAAGGCATCGCTGGGTAGCTACGCCATAGCTTATAAGAGCTGAAAGCATCTAAGCTCGAAGAAGCCCCTAAAAAGAGACACTCGCTTCCAAATCTTTAAGTGTAAAATCTTGGAGGATAGGAACAAGGGTACCGGTAAAAGACCGGATTGATAGGTTAGAGGTGTAAGTTTCAAGCTTACGCGAGAAATTAAGCCCACTAATACTAAAAACCCGAGAGAACTCTATAATCGAGCTTTGAACCAATGCATGCACTTTTTTCTTTCTCTTCTCAAGAGAAAGAAAAACCTGCGCTAAAAAGAAAGAGAAGCGCAAAAAAAAGTATCAAAAAGAAAGAAAATAAATTAATGAAAAAACAATAAATAAAATTTAAAAAACTTTTTTTGGTTTTTTTTAATGCGGTTAGCATCCGCACAAAAGCTGATTTGCTTTTTTAAGAACCATTGTTTGGTCTAGTGAAGCTACAGATTAGTAAAGTAGGTTGCCTTTCTGTTTTAATTTCATAACTCCAAAAGTTTTTTCTAATTTCTTGTTGAACAGAGTATAGATTTCTTCTATTGGTATGTCACCTTTAATTAATTCTTTGAGAGAATATGCGACATGGGCAGCATCGTCTGTTTTGAGAAACTCGTATCGACCAAAATATGTTTCAAGATTACTTTCCATCCATTTTTGAAGAGTTAAAGTATGCCTGGCTTTACCATATCGTGATTCCATTTCTACTGCCAGGGTTGAAGCCAGTTCGTCTGCAAATCTTTTGCGCATAGATTTTTGTGCCAGTTCAAGTTCCAATTTTGTCAGTTGCTTTTGTCTTCTTTTTTCTATTATTATTGCGTTTGCAATTTTATATCTTTCATATGCCGTTTCAGGTGCATATCCAATAGGCTTTGCCCGTATTGAAGCAGCCCATGCGTCAGGAACAATTCGTTGTTGTACTTTTGCCAAGTCAACTTCTTTTTCTGTTGCCCGCTGTTCTGATTTGCGTTCAGCTTGGCGTGTTTTTGCTCTCGCTTTTACTACTGCTTTGCTTGTTTTTTTTGACATTTTATATTAATGTTTTTTCATTCTTTAAACCCTTTCGTTACCTTTAAAAATCATTAAATGGCCAATATATGCGAGTAGCAGGTGATTGGCTATCGGTTCCGGGCGTTTGCCTGTCTGAACTGAGGAAAGTCCGCCCACCCACAAAAACACATGCCTCGAGAGAGGGCCTACGGGAACAGAAACGAACCCATGCTTTGGCAAGGGATGAAACGGCTCGTAGCAGGGTGCAAGTCCTTTGTGACGCTTAGTCAAATGCCAATGCGACCAGTTTCGAAAGAAACAAAAACCCTTGATTGATGGTTTTGGTCAGAACAGAAGGCGGCTTACGGCCTGCTGCTCTCCCTTTTCTTTTCTTGTAAGAAAAGAAAAGCGAGGCCAAAAGAAAAGAACAAAAATCTGGCCTAAAAAGAATGTGAACTTAAAAATTGTGACAAAAAAGAAAGAAACTGAAAAGCTGTGCCAAAGAAAAAGAACAAAAGCGAAACCAAAATAAAAGAATTAAAAAAAACATGGCAAAAAGAAACGAACGCAATCTATTTCTTTTATATTGGACTTAGTACTTACTATTATAATGCAAAGGCGTGGTGAAAGTCCTGGTAGAAAAAGAAAAAGGCAGGTAATCAAATATGGTGCTTCTAAGCTAACTTCTCTTAGAAGAGAACAATGTGCGGATTCTGCTCATAGTTTTCTAAACAGTCTTTTTGGTTCTGCGGAAATCATGTTTGTGAATGTAAAAGGGGCAAGGCTTCCCTTAAGAGAAGCTCTTCAGAATTTCTCTGAAGAACAGCAGGAACACTTTTATTTTCAGCTCCATCTTGGATTTTTGAAGGTATTCGGGAAACCTAAACTTAAAGTAACTGAAAATAATGTTGAAGATGTGCTTGAAAGAGTATATTCAATTGTTAATCAAGAACTGGCAGAATTTCACGATTAACATTTTGAACATCCCTTAAAAACCTTTTACTCCTATTCTTTTCTCATGAGAACAGATAAAGAGGTTAAGGCGGAGTTTAAAGCTAAAGCTTCTGCTGAGCCTGAAAAGAATTATCCTGTTAGAAAATTAAAAGAATATGATTTTCATAGAGGACGTTGTGAAAATTGTCACAAGTATTTTTGGAGTCAGGATTCTGAAAGAAAAGTGTGCGGTGATTCAACTTGTACGGGGGGTTATTCTTTTATTGGAAATCCTCCTTCCAAAAAAGGTTTTGATTATTTAGAAACATGGGAAGTTTACAAAAAATATTTCAAAAAACTTGGTTATTTTGAATACAAAAGATATCCTGTTGTTGCAAGATGGAGACAGGATGTTTATTGGGTTGGAGCATCAGTTTATCCTTTTCAGCCTTATGTTGTTAAAGGAGAAATAAAACCAAAAAGCAATGCGGTAATAATTCCGCAACTTTCTTTACGTTTTAATGACATTGATAATGTTGGAATTACAGGGAGCCATTATGTTTGTTTTGATATGTTAGGTCAGTTGCATTTTGAAAAAGCAAAAGATTACAACATGGCACAGTATTGGGATGAATATTTTAATTGGATTGTAAAAGGAATGGGTATTCCTCAAAATGAATTAACTGTTCATGAAGATGCATGGGCTGGCGGGGGAACTTTTGGTCCTTGTATGGAATTCTTTTCAAGAGGAATGGAAATAGGGAACCAAGTTTACATGCAGTATGAACAAACAGATTCTGGTTACAAAGAATTAGATATTAAAGTTTTGGATATGGGTCAGGGGCATGAAAGGGTTCCTTGGTTGACAACGGGGAAAAGCAATTCTTATGAAACAACTTTTCCAAGTGTTGCCAAAAAACTTTACAAAATAACCGGTTACAAACCAGATGAAGAATTAATGCAAAAGTTTTTGCCTTACTCTGCTTTATTGAATGTTGATGAAACTGATGATATTGAAAAAACATGGAAACAAATTGCAAAAAAACTTTCACTTGATGTTAAAGAATTAAAAGAAAAAATTTTACCCTTACAGGCAATTTATTCTATTGGCGAACACTCCAGAGCTTCATTGGTTGCTTTGAATGATAATGCAATGCCTTCCAATGTTGGGGGTGGTTATAATTTAAGAATTATTTTGAGAAGGGCTCTTGGGTTTATTGATGATTATAATTGGGATATTGATCTTGCAAATTTAAGTGAAGAACACGCTAGATTCCTAAAACCAATGTATCCTGAGTTAAGCGAGAAACTTGATAATGTTGCTGTTATTCTTGAGAATGAAAAGAACAAGTTTTTGGAAAATAAGAAGCGTTCAAGGCAGATTATTGCTAATTTGCTTGTGAAGGAGAAAAAACCGAGTATTGATTCTTTGATGGAAATTTATGATTCTCATGGAGTTAGACCTGAGCAGGTTAAAAAAGAAGTTGTGGGGACAGGGGTTGATTTGGAGATTCCTGATGATTTTTATTCTTTGGTTTCGGAAAGGCACGAAAAGCAGGAACATATTGTTACAACTAAAAAACCTGTTAAGTTTGATTTGAAAGGAGTTCCTGATACAGAAATTCTTTATTACAAAGACTGGTCACAAATAGAATTTGATGCAAAAGTTGTTTATTCAAAAGATGATTTGATTGCACTTGACAAAACAGCTTTCTATCCGACAAGTGGTGGGCAGTTGCATGATGTTGGTGAAATGAATAAAGTGAATGTGCTTGATGTTTTCAAGCAGGATTATGTTGTTTTGCATAAATTAGAAAATAATTTTCTGAAAAAAGGTGACGAGGTTAAAGGTAAAATTGATTTTGAAAGAAGAAAACAATTGATGCAACATCACAGTTCTGCGCATCTTGTGAATCTTTGTGCTTTTGAGGTTTTGGGTCCGCATGTTTGGCAAGCGGGGGCATCAAAAACTTTAGAAAAAGGAAGGCTTGATATTACTCATTTTGATCAGCTTTCTGAACATCAATTGAAGCAAATTGAGCATTGTTGCAATGAAAAAATAAAAGAAAATCTGAAAGTTCACAGTGAAATTCTTCCAAGAGAACAGGCAGAAGATAAATATGGGATGCACATTTATCAGGGGGGTTTTGTTCCTGGGAAGAATCTGAGGATTGTTACTATTGGTTCTGATTCTGAAGCTTGTGGGGGTACGCATGCAAACTCTTTGGCTGATTTGGAGGAATTAAAAATTCTTAATTCCACAAAAGTTCAGGATGGTATTATTAGAATTAATTACACTGCTGGAAAAGCTGCGCATAAGGAGAAATCTGGTGCTGATGATTTGTTAAAAGAGGTTTCTGATTTGCTTAAAGTTAAGCCAGAGCAGATTCCTGCAAGAGCTGAGGAATTATTTTCGGTCTGGAAAAAAGCAAGAAAAGCTGTTAAGAAAAATGAGAAAGGTTTTGATTTTGTTCTTGTTTCAACTAATCAAACAAATGCTTCAGTGGATGAATTACTTTTAATGGTTTCCAAAATCTTTTCTACACAGCCAGAACATTTGCCAAAAACCATTAAACGATTTTTGGATGATCTTGAAAGCTTTGAAAAGAAGCTGGAATAAGGCTTTAAAAACGTTCCAAATAGGGTGTATCTATTATGTCAATTGATTTGAACAAGATTGCCAAAAAGTGGCAGAAAGAGTGGGAAGAGCAGCGGATTTTTGCATCTGAAATGGATTCTAAGAAGAAAAAGTACTATATATTAGAGATGTTTCCATATCCTTCCGGAAAACTCCATATGGGGCACGCCAGGAACTACTCTATTGGGGATTGCATGGCTAGATTCATGAAAATGAAAGGTTATAATGTTCTATACCCCACAGGTTTTGATGCTTTTGGCTTGCCTGCTGAAAATGCTGCAATTGACCATAATGCTGATCCAAAAGAATGGACTTTTCAGAGAATGGGTGATATGGTTCGTCAATTGAAAGAACTTGGATATAGTTATGATTGGAATCGAAAAATTGCTACTTGTGTTCCTGAGTATTATAAGTGGAATCAGTGGATTTTCTTAAAAATGCTGAAAAAAGGTTTGGCTTACAAAAAAAAGTCTCCAGTAAATTGGTGTGATAAGTGCAATACTGTTCTGGCTAATGAACAGGTTGTTAATGGAAAATGCTGGCGTCATAATGATACAGAGGTTATTGAAAAAGATTTAGAGCAATGGTTTTTCAAAATAACTGATTATGCAGATGAACTTTTAAGTGATTTAGAAACTCTTGATGAGTGGCCTGAAAGAGTAAAAATAATGCAAAAAAACTGGATTGGGAAAAAGAATGGTTATTATCAGTATTATAAAGTAAATGACACTGACCTAACTTTGTCAACATTTACAACTCATCATCATACTTCTTTTGCAGAAATTTTTATTGCAATTGCTCCTGAACATCCATTAGCTTTGGATTTAGTTAAAAAAACAAAGTACGAGGTTGGTGCAAAAGAATTTATTAAAAAAATTGAAGACAAAAAAGCAATTCAAAAATTCTCAAACGATTCTGCTAAAGATGGTTATTTTACGGGGAGATATGCTAAAGATCCGTTCAGTAAAAGAGATTTGCCAATTTATATTGCTGATTTTGCTTTAATGGATTTTGGAACAGGGATAGTAAAAGCTTCTTGTCATGATCAGAGGGATTATGATTTTGCAAAAGAACATGACATTTCTATGGCGGAAGTATTATTTCCTAATAAATTAATTGAAAAAAATAAATCTAAAGAAAAAATTGTTTATGGTATTGTTCACCCTGGTTTGAATGAAACACAAATGGCTGATTATTCTTATTCTGGAAAATACAATGAGAAAAATATTGGAGGAGTAATTGTTTATTTAAAAGAAAAATCAATTAAAATTGAATTAAAAATTGAAAAAATGCCTAATAGAAAACTTCAGGAAGAATCAGTCATCAGACAGTTGCTTTACACTTATTTTTATGAGGAGAATTTTGAAGAAGCATCAGTTAAGGGTCTTGATGGTTGTGCAATTGATACTAATAGTATGGTTGCAATGGGTTTCAGTCCTGGTGAAAAAAATATTTTTACTATTAAAAAAGGAGAAGAAAAAGTCCCGTATAGTTATGATGGTCAAGGTTACATGTTCAGGTCTGAACAATTTAGCGGCATGTCTGTTCCAGAAGCAAATGTGAAAATGGGTAAATGGATGGAAAAAGAAGGGATTGGTAAAAAAACTGTTATTTATAGATTAAGAGATTGGTTAATTTCAAGGCAAAGGTTTTGGGGTACTCCAATTCCCATTATTTATTGTGTTAAGTGTGGGACTGTTCCTGTACCTGAAAAGGATTTACCCGTAACTCTTCCTGATTCAAAAGAAGCAGATTTTACTACCGGTGGAAATCCATTAGAAACTGTAAAACATTTTGTTAATGTTGATTGTCCAAAGTGTGGTCAAAAAGCAAGAAGAGACACTGATACAATGGATACTTTTGTTGATAGTTCTTGGTACTTTTTGAGGTTTACTTCTCCAAAAGAAGCATCTTTACCTTTTGACAAAAAAGCAGCTCAGTATTGGATGGCAGTAGATCAGTATATTGGGGGTGTAGAGCACGCTATTCTGCATTTGCTTTACGCTAGGTTTTTCACTAAAATTTTGAGAGATGAAGGTTTAATAAAATTTGGAGAGCCATTCAAAAGGCTTCTTACTCAGGGGATGGTTTTGAAGGATGGTTCCAAAATGTCAAAATCATTGGGGAATACTGTTGATCCTAGTGAAATAATGAAAAATTTTGGGCCTGACACTATAAGGGTTTTCATTATGTTTGCATCTGCTCCTGAAAGTGAAATGGACTGGACTGATAAGGGTGTTGAATCAACTCACAGGTTTTTGCAGAAAATTTATTCTGTTTTTGAGGTTAATGTAAAAAATATTTCGAATGAAAAACCTGGAAAAAACCTCTCAATAAGTGATAGGCTTGTTCTGAGCAAAACCCATAGTACTATTAAAAAAGTTTCTCAGTTGATTCAGGATTATAAATTCAATTATGCAATCGGTTCTATAATGGAGCTTGTAAATTTTATTGGAAAGCAGGAAAAAATCGATTCTGCTGTTTTAGGATTTTCATTGAACTCGATTTCAAAATTGCTTGTTCCGTTTGCACCTCACTTAGCTGAAGAGCTTTATTATTTAATCGGAGGAAAAGGATTAGTTTCCTCAGAATCATGGCCTAAATTTGATGAAAAAAGTATTGATGCAGAAGCAGAAGCAACTGAGAAAATGATTCAGGATATTAAAGCAGATGTTAATAATATTAAAATTTTGGCAAAAATTGAGAAGCCAAAAAAAGTAACTGTGTTTGTTGCTTCAAAGTGGAAATGGAGTGTTATTGAAAAAATTATTTCAAAAAAAGATAAACCTGAATTTAGTGATGCAATGAAATTAGCTTTGAGTATTCCTGAAGCTAAAAAATATGCAAAAGAAGTACAGTCTTTTTTAAAACCTGTTTTGCATAAATTTCATGATTTAAAATCATTAGATAAAGTCGATGAATTTAAGCTTCTTTCAAGTGCTGTTGATTTGCTTTCAAAAGAACTTGGAGTAGAAGCAATAGTTCTGTCTGCTGACAAGGCTGATAATAAAGAAAAAGCCAATAAAGCTTTTCCTATGAAACCTGCGTTATTAGTAGAATAAGTTTCATTAAGGGTATGCAAGACTTATGTTCAGTGTATTGGGTATTTTTTTAAGTTGTTTAATTGCTTTTTGTATGTTCTGCATATTCTGTTCTCTGATAAAAAATTCAGAATAACAAGTAGTATTATCTTCATTCATTCTTGAAATTGATGTTTCAATATCCAAACCGTTTTTTGCCAAAATTGTTACTTGGTCCATTATTAATTTTGGCCTGTCAACACATTCTATTCTTAGTCTTGCTATTTTCATTTTTTTATTTTTTGGTTTTCTTTTTTTCTCAAGGTGTTGATTTATCACAGTTTTTGATTTTTCTGAATTAACAAAACTTAACCAGCTTGAATTTAGGTGGCTAGTGTTTGAGTAAAGTATTTTTATTCTGTCCCCTGTTTTAAGCTGAGTCCATAAAGGAACTAATTTTCCATTTATTTTTGCCGCAGATGATTTATAAGAATTTTTTCCATCTGTAAAGCATGAAAAATCAAGTGCTGTGGCTTCAGGGGGGAGAGTAAGTGATTCTCCTTTTGTTGTAAATACTAGCATTGTGTTATTATGGTGCTCTAAATTCATTGTTTCAGCCAGTTCTTTATTGTTTTTAATACCTGGAGTTTTTAGTTTAGGAAGCGATTCTGCAAAATTTTTGAATTCTTCTGTTTGATTATTCTTTAAATAAGCCACAATTCCTTTTTCGCCGATTTCATCAAGCTCTTTTGTAATTATATAAATTTTAAGAGGCTTTTTCAGCGGGCCAATAACCTGTGTATGCAATGCTTTGTAGATTCCGAATTCAGGTATTGCAATGAAATCTTTAACTTTGTAAGGTATGGGTTTGAAGATTGAGTGTATTTTTCCCATTGTTGTATAACAATCATATGTGTTTTTTACAAATATTTTAAGTATAGTATAATCTGTTAATTCGCTTAATTGCCTATTTTGACCTATCATTTTTGAATAGTGGGTGTAAATAGATTTTGTTTCGTGTGAAAATTCCCATTTTTCTTTTGAAAATTTTTTCTTTATAAGCTCCGTAGCTTTATGGATAACTTTTAGTTTTTTCTTCCTTTCCCTAGCAATAAGGCTTTTCATTTTTTTGTATTTTTTTGGTTCTAAAATGCCGAAAGAAAGTTCTTCAAGTTCATATTTTACTTCATGCATTCCAAGTTTGTGGATAAGTGGAACATAAATGCTCATCACATCTCCTGCAATTCTTCTCTGTTTTTCTTTTGGTAAATATTTAATTGTTCGCATGTTATGGAGCTTGTCAAATATTTTTATTATTAAAATCCTGAGGTCCTTGGATGCGGCAATTACTGTTTTTGTTATTGCCGCTGTGGAGTATTCTTGTCTTGACTTGAATGATAATATGTCAAGTTTTGTTACTCCTTCTACTAATGCAGCTACTTTTTTTCCAAAAAGAGATTCAATTTCTTTCTTGCTTGCATTGGTATCCTCAATAACATCATGTAAAAGAGCCGCGCTCACAATCACCTCATCAAGACCTTCTTCTGCGAGAATTTTTGCCACTTCGTACGGGTGGGTAAAGTAGGGTTTTCCTGATGCTCTGAACTGGTTTTCGTGGGATTTTTTTGAAAAATAAAACGCTTCTTCCACCACAGATAAATCTGTTTTAGGGTGGAATTTTTTTAATATTTTTTTTAAATCGTTAAGCTCTTTACTAAAACGTTCTCCCATACTATAAATTGCAGTAGAAATTAATTTAAGGCGCTACATTTCCTCAATAGCTCTAATGTTAAGCAAATCCAGCCCATTTTTCAGTATTTGGGATACTGATTCAACCAAAGCAACTCTAGCTCCTATCAGTTCTTCTTCTGCGTCCAGAACTCTAACCTCATGGTAAAATGAGTTGAATGCTGAAGCCAGTTCAATAAGATAATAAGCGATTTTGTGCGGACTTATACTTTCTTTTGCTTCCTTTACTTTATTCTCATAGTTTGCAAGTATTGAAATTAATTCTTTTTCTTTTTCATGGGTTAAATTGAATGATTTAATTTTTGTTTTTTCTGCCTTTTTTAAAATGCTTTTTGCCCGTGCATAACTGTACTGTATAAACGGTCCAGTTTCTCCTTCTAAACTTGTTGCTTTTTCCCAGTTAAAAATAATCACTTTGTTCTTATCGTGCCCGAGCATTCCGAATTTAATTGATGCCAAGCCTATCTGTTTTGCGTTTTCCAAAATTTTCTTTTCACTCCAGTCTTTGTGGCGGGATTTTGTTTCTTTGTAAGTATTTTCAAAAATCGTGTTGAAAAGTTCTGCATAAGTAATTACATTTCCTTCCCTTGAAGCCATCTTTCCTCCTTCAAGCCTCACAAGTTCGTAAGAGACGTGTTCTGTTTCACAATATTCATTTTTCTTTTTATCCAGCAATTCAAGTGTTTTAATGAGTTGTTGGAAATAAAACTTTTGTTCTGATCCGACAACATTGTATGTTTTTTCTGCTTTGAGTTTCTGCTTTTTCATTTTTGCCAGAGCCATATCCTTGGTTGAGTAAAGTGCTGCTCCGTCACTCTTTAACACTAAAAATTTTTCAAGGTTATATTTTGTAAGATCAACAATCAATGCGCCCTCATCTTCATAGGCAAATCCTTCTTTTTGGAGTTGTTTTGCAATTTTTATTCCTTCTTTTTCAACTTCACTTTCCAGAATAATTTTATCAAATTTAGTATTCAGTGAATCATAAATCGTATCAAAGTATTCCAAGCTCATTTTTCTGAGTTTTTCCCAATCCTTTACAAGGCTTTTGTTCCCTTGTTCCAATTCAACAACCATGTCCCGCATTTTTTGTTCTAATTCAGGGTTTTCTCTAACTGCTTTGGCTCCTTGTGCATAAAGTCTGCCTAACCATGCTCCTTTTTCTTCAATTTTTTCTGGTATTTTTTCTTTGTTCAGATTCTGATAAGCGTAGAGTGTTTTGCTCACATGCGGTCCAACATCTCCTCCATAATTTACTCTTGTAACATTCATTCCGTTTGCTTCAAAAATTCTTGCAATCGATTCCCCTAAACAAATATTTCTCACATGCCCGATATGGAATGCTTTCATAGGATTAGCCTGACAATATTCGACAATTATTTTTGATGGTTTCTTTTTTTCCAAACCATAGTTTTCTTTTTCTTTCAGGATTTTTTCAATCGTGTTTTTTGCAAAAATACTCTCATCTAAAAAGAAATTTAAGTAAGGACCTTTAGCAATTGCATTAGTAAATGATTTTGGAAGTTTGATTTTCTTTTCGATTTCAGAAGCGATTTCGTTGGGGTTTTTTTTGAATTTTTTTGCAAGCCTGAAGCACGGCAGTGCAAAATCCCCCATTTCCCTTTGAGGCGGTTGTTCTAGTAATTCTTCAGGTTTTTCAATCCCTGCTTTTGAAAGCGCTTTTAGCAATTCTTTTTCGAAATCCATTAATACCACTTATATTGAGAGTAATTAGTTATTTAATGCTTTAAGAATCTTCTTTGGGTGGTTTTATCTTTGTCTTTGTCTTCTTTTTAGTAAGTTTGGCTTTTTTTTAATTAGTTCTCCTTTCGCTTTTTTTGCCCCTCTTTGGACTTCTTCAATAGACATCGGCTTTTTTGAAAACCCCACTTTATACCCGGGAAACTGTTTTTTCAAATTAGCAAGTATTGATGCATTAACAATAGCTGCAAGTTCCTGTCTTACTCTTGGTAAAAGTTGTTTTTGAGCTAGGGTTGTAAAAACATCAAATGAACTTTGATGAATTTCTCTTGTGGGTTTTCCTTCATGGTTGTGGATTTCAATAAAGTAATGATTTTCTCCTAATTTTTCTCCAAGCTCAAGCTTTTCCTGTGAAACAAGTTGTTCAATGTGGGCTGATGGTATAAAAATGTCTCCTGCTTCAGGTCTTTTTTGGCTTGGTTTTCCAATTACGGCAACATAATCAAAAAACTCAAGATTTATTTTGTGAAAAGTAGGTTTATCCGGAGTGTATTGTGTTCTTTTTCTGCGAAGCAGTATTCCTGTTCTTTCATTTTTTACCATATAAAAAATATAATTTGATAGTATAAAAAGTAACCTGTTTTTGGCAGGGATTGGTGATAAAAGAAAAAAAGCGGACCCGGAGGGATTTGAACCCTCGACCCTCTGCTTAGAAGGCAGATGCTCTATCCAAACTGAGCTACGGGACCATTAGTCTTAGAATTGGCTATGGACAAACTTTTAAATATGCTTGTAGCCCAATAATAACAGTGGTTTCATGGCTGATATTATAGGTACTCTAGGATTTATTGTTTTTGCTGGTTTTTGGATAGTTGTATTGCTAGTCATGGTAGTCTTATTTTTTGTTAGAATTGTAATACAGTATGAAAGAGGCGTGAAATTTACTCTTGGTAAATATAGCGGAATCATGAATCCTGGGGTTAATATTATAATTCCTATTTTTCAGACTTATAGAAAAGTAGATATTAGAATCAAAACAATTGATGTTCCTAAACAAGAAGTTATGACTAGAGATAATGTTCCTGTAAACATTAATGCTGTTATTTATTTCAAAGTTAAAGATCCTGCAAAAGCTGTTTTGGATATTCAAGATTATATGTTTGCAACTGCACAGTTAGCCCAAACTGCTTTGAGGGATATTGTGGGTGCATCAAACCTTGATACTGTTCTTACAAAAAGAGATGAAATAGGAGCTCAGATAAAACAATTAGTTGATATTGAAACTGATGCTTGGGGAATTGATATTACTAATATTAAAATGCAGGATGTTGAATTACCTCAGGATATGAAAAGAGTAATGGCTAAACAAGCCGAAGCTGAAAGAGAAAAAAGAGCCGTTATAATTAAAGCTGAAGGTGAGGTTATTGCTTCTACTAATCTTGCAAAAGCAGCAAAAACACTCAGTGCTTCTAATGGTGCAATGCACTTAAGAACTTTGAACACTTTAAATGATTTGAGTTCTGATCAGAGCAACACAGTTATTTTCGCAATTCCATTAGAAATACTCAAGGCTTTCGAAGGCATGAGCAAGAAGAAATAATTTCTACTTGTAAAGCATTCCATAATACAATTGTTCTACTAGTGCTTTGTATGGTTGTTCTCCTTCCACAAAGCTTTCTATTGGAGTAGCATAATAAGCAACTCTTTCTCCTATTCCACTTGTAACTATAAAGGGGAGATTTTTTCCGTAATTTATTTTTTCTGTTTCTCCATCAACAAGAAGATTAAATCCATAATCAAGAGTTGCAACCATTGTTGTTGTGCCTGAACTTACGGTCTGAACAACAGCCATGTTTCCGCGAAATGGTATTGAAGGACTTAAACCATAAGTTAATTTGTGATCATCATCAAGGAGTTCTATTCTGCCAATTTCTGCACTTGATGAACATGACACAAGATCGCACAAATTTCCTTTATATCGTACGCCTAAAAACTCGTCGAATGATAATTGCTTTGAACCGTCCTTTCTTGCCCATGGTCCTATAGTGGAATTGTCATCACTTCCGGCTTCTCTTTCTCTTACTTTAAGAAGCAAGTCTCCTTCACATGCTTCTGTTCCTGCATCTCCAGTCCAGATTAATCTTCCGCCTTTAATTACATAATTCTGGAACATTTTAAGTTTATCAGAACAGATTTTTTTTGCACCTTCAACTATTATCAAATCATAATCATTGATGTTTCCCTGTGATAATCTATCAATACTCATTGACCTTGCTTTTGCACTTACTATGCTTCTGTCACTAAGGACCTGTTCAAGTTTCTGGGCATTTCCCAAACCCCCTTCGCTATAAACAATCAGTACTGTCGGCTGACCGCCTTTAAGAATTGTGTAATATGCATCGCACCCAAAAGGAACACTGCTGCATCCCAATATACCTGTAAAAATAAGAACAACCAATAATCCAAGTAATAGTACAGCAAGGATAATCACATTCATCAGGGTTTTTTGCATTTTTTCATCCATAATTAAATCAACTCTGGCGAAGTATAAATTACTTACTATTCTAGCCTATTTGGCGGATATGGGACTTGTTTGCTTGGTTTTTCCAAAATAATAAATTGGAATTCCAAGAATCATTATCATTCCGCCGAAAAGAATTATAGGTAATTCAATTCCTAAAACATTCATTGGTGCAAGCAACTGAGGAAGCATTATCAAACTTGATAAGCATCCCAATACTGCGGTTATTGGTAGTTTTCCAATATTGAATGGTGCTCTGAAACCAGCTTCGTACTTTGTCTTTGAGAACCTGATAAGAATAAGTGATGCATTAACCGAAAAGAAACTCAAGAAAATCGCCATGTTGGTTAGCATTGCTAAATCGCTTAAATCATTTACAAAAATCAAAAATATTATTGCAGCTATTGCTGAGAATACAATTGAAAATATAGGGGTTTTAGTTTTTTCATGCACCTCTGAAAATATTTTTGGCAATACTCCTTGTGATGCCATTCCGTAAAGCATTCTTGATGCGGCAATCAGCAAAACCAAAACAGTATTTGCTGTTGCGAATAAGGCTATTACTCCAAGTAAACTTCCCATTCCTGGCCCGCCTGCTTTTTCAGCTACCGTTGCAAGCGGCGCTGAGCTTTCTGCAAGCTCTGCATAATTAACAACACTAACCGCTACTATTGAAACAAGAATGTAGAGTATTGTTGTTATTCCAAGTGCAAGCAGCATTGCTTTTGGAATATTTTTCTTTGCATCTTTTGTTTCCTCTGTTAAATTTGCCAGTTCCTCAAAACCCTGGTATGCAAAAAACACTAATACGGTTGCTCCAAAAATTGGGATGAATAATTCTCCCAAATCCGTTGCTCCGTTCGGAACAGCAAAATAATCAACGCTTCCGACAAAACTTAATCCTAAAATAATAATAAGCACTAATCCGCCTGCCTCAACAACTGTTGAAATAATATTGAACCTTGCTGATTCTTTTATGCCTTTGAAATTTAAAACTGAAAGTAAAATAATTGCAACTGCCGCAGTGTAGAGAATATTAACTCCGATTAAACTGTTTAGATAACCTCCAAAACCGAATGCAACCGCGGCTGCACTAAAAATTAGTGAAAGAAAAACAATGTACTCTACTATAAATGCTAAAAAGAATGATTTGGTTGAATTTTTTACATAAACAAACTCTGCTGCGGCTCTTGGAAAAATAGAACTTAGTTCCGCATAACTAAATACAGTAAATGCCGCTATTATTGCTCCTATTACAAATGAAATCCAGGTTGCGTTTCCTGCGATTCCTGAAGCTTCGCCTAAAAGTGCATAAATTCCGGCTCCAAGAATAACCCCTACTCCGTAAATGGTTGCGTCTTTAAGGCCGATTGTTTTGTTGAGTTTTGTTTTTGATTCTGTATCATCAATTGCTTTTTGTGGCATTTTACTAAAAATGTCTTTTATAAATTTAAATCCTTGTATTTGTTTGAAAAGCAATTTTAAAAGCTTATTCGAACCCAAATTGATTCAATTGCGAGGGTAGCCAAGCGGTCAACGGCAGCAGCTTGAGGGGCTGTGACTTAGTGTCTACGGCGGTTCGAGTCCGCCCCTTCGCAATCCTATTTCTTCTATTTTATTCTCTTATCGCGTGGGTTGATTTAACTATTAGTTTTGGTATAACCCCTTCATTTTCGTTATTTACAAAGAATTATAAAACTCTGAGTTCTTATTGTTTTTATGCCAAGAGTAATTAAACGTGACAAGTTACGGCCTCCACGAATTCCTGAGAAGATTGTTGAAAAAATTGCCCAAGCCCTTGTTAAACTTCCGCCTGGTGTGAGTGCGTGGGCTTTTGGAAGGCGGAACAGTAAAGGAGATTAAGGCGTCTGCGAGGGATTTGGGAATTACTCTTTCTGATGCTAAAATAAATACAATTCGCAGGGACATAAATTTAGCACCAGTTAAGTCTGTCACTGGGGCAAGAAAACGAAATGGAAATAAAAAAC
>JANLGZ010000115.1 GCA_024653905.1 archaeon | reverse complement strand
AGAACTAAAACAAGAAATAAGTTCATGTAAAATTAGTTGTTGGTGGGCTTATTTTGGATGTTTCTAAAAAACTGAAATAATTTCAGGAGATAAAAAATGAATGAAAAAAAAGCAGTAATTGTAACTCCTTTTTGTGAACCTGAAACTGGTGCATGTACATTAAGAGTAAATTTTTTCAAATCTTCTTTGGAAGAAAAGGGATTTTCTGTAAAAATAGTTTCTCCAAAAAAACCCAGGGTTCAGGAATTGAATAAAATTAAAAGATTTACTACTGATCGTGATTTTTTTTCATTTATGTGGAAAGAAAAACCCGATTTAGTTATAGGTGTTTCCCCGCCTCTTATGATTGCTTTCAAGGCGCTTGTTGCATCAAAAATCACAGGGGCAAAATTTATTCTTGATGCAAAAGAAGATGCTGATTTTTATAATCCAAGATTGGATAATTTTTTGTTAAAAATCAAAAACAAGTTATTGCTTTTATTTAGAAGATTCACTTATTTATTCGCGGATAGGTTGATGTTTCTCACTGAATCTGATATGGCTGAAGCAATTCAGAGTTATGGGATTGAAAAGAAGAAACTTTTTATGGTGATGAATGGTACTGACACTAAGGTAATGCGACGTGACAAGAAAGAAGGGGCGCGTATGAGAAAAGAGTTAGGTGTAAAAGAATCAGAAACTCTAGTTGTTTATGCGGGTAGTATTGGAACTGAAGAAACTGGGGAATTAATTGATTCATTTAAAGATCCTATAGTGCAAGAAAAAGCGAGGCTTCTTCTTCTGATTGCTTTTGATTCCACTAAATATGGTAAAAAAGAATTTGATGTTGTAAAAGAAGAAATAAACAAAAGTGGATTGGGTGATAAAATCATTTTGAGGCAAAATATTCCTTATGTTAAAGTATATAAGTATTTTTCAGCTTGTGAAATAGGTATTCTTCCGTGGCCTGATTATCTCAGAACAAGTCTCCCTGTTAAGTTATTTGATTATTGTGCCGCTGGACTTCATATACTTGCAAAAGGACCAAAAGGGTCTGAATTGGATAAGTTTTTTTCAAAAAATGAGGTAGGGAATATAAATTATTCTTGGAGTGAATTTTCACAAAATCTCAAAAAAATTATAGGTAACAAAAAATTATTTGAAAAAAGCAGTGTGAAGAATAGAATACTGGCAGAAACAATTTTTGATAGGGATCATCAAAAAAAAGTATTTTTCAAAACAATCGATATTTAAATTAAAAACAATTTAAATTAAGTTATATTTATAATTAAAAAAATAGTTTGATGAATTGAGAGTAATTTTTTATGAAACGTGTATTTTGTGATAATTTTGAAAAATTTCTGGTTGATGAATTAGGTTTGAAAAAAAATAAATATGATGAATTCCTCAAAGAATACAGGGTTACTTTAGGAGAAAAATATTCTTCTGCAAACAATTTCGAACTTAAAGATAATATTTTAAGAAAAATTTATAGGAAGTTATGGGAAGTAATGGGGATTAAAAAACTTGCTCGTGGAGCGATTTCTGTTCAGCCTGATGTTGGCATATTTTTGTATATTTTTACTCAACTAACAAAACCAAAGGTTGTTGTTGAGACAGGGACTTTTGCAGGTTATTCAGCAGTTCATTTTTCAGCTGCAATGAAAAAAAATGGTTTTGGTAAAGTAATAACAACTGACATAAATCCTAATGCGGGATGGGGAATACCAAAAAAACTATTGAATGATAATATAGAATTTCATGCGAGCCAAGAGCCGCTTTCTTTGCTTTCAACAATTACCCCGAAAAATTTTGACTTGTTTTTTCATGATAGTGATCACTCATATGAAAATGTTAAAAATGAACTGAAAATTGTATTGCCAAAAATCGCATCAAAAGGAATTCTTATATCTCATGACTCGTGTCGTAGAACGCAAAGCGGGCCTTTCAAGGCATTCAGTGAATTGGATGATTGGCATGTTTTTTTTATAGATTCAGATAATGACCAGGGAACTGTTTTAGCGGTAAAAGATTTTGATTACCTGAAAAAAGGAATTTTGGCTAATAATTAAATTATATTTTATTGTTGCTGTTTCATTATATGTTTCTAAAAAAGCTTGAAATGCTTTATTCCTGTAATAAAAATGCCTAATAAGAAGTAGAAAAAATGGTATTTTGAAACTTGAGGTTTTATTGTTATTTCAGCAGGCAAAGGCTGATTTGAGGGATTATTGGTGTGTGAAGGGGAATGTTTTAGAGGTGTATATCCTTGGAATGTTTTTTTGGAAGAATTAGCAAAATTAGAGTAAATTGAGTCCGAAAACTCACCTATTTAAACCTTATTATTGCAGATTATTATATTCAATGATTTTGATAGGGATATAAATGCCAAACAGAAAAGCAAAAGGAAAAAGAGCAAAGACCAGAGATAAGTTCAAGAGCAAGAGAAAGATAACTGTGAATAAGTTACTTCAAGAAATACCTATTGGCTCTAAGGTAGACATTAGAATAGAATCCTCAGTGCATTCAGGAATCCCTGATAAGAAATTTCATGGTTTTACTGGGGCTGTTATTGGTAAGCAAGGATTAGCTTATTTGGTTGAATTGAAAAAACAGCATGTAAAATTAGTTGTTGGGGCTGCTCATTTGGATATTTCTAAAGGCGAAGCTGAACCTGTTGATAAAGAAGAAAAAATAGTTGAAAAGGAAAAGGTGGCTGCATGATTGGAAAAAAAATAGTTTCTCAGAAAAATCTTCCATTATTCGAGTTAAAACAGATTTTGTCTGAAAGAAATAAGGATGGAGAACTTACTTACGAACAGCAGGCTGCGTTTGATTATGCTAAAAAATTTGCTAAAATTACTCCTGCTAAAGCTGAAAAATTATTAAAAGACTTAAAGGGAATTGAAGGGTTGGATGAGGATTTTATTACTAAATTAATAGATATTCTTCCAACTGATTTGGATACTGCTAAAATGATAGCGTATAGAACAAACCCTAATCTTGATGATGAAAAACTCAAACAGATTGTTGAGTTAACTTCAAAGCACGCGAAATAAAATCAGCTAATTTTTAAGTGGTTGTTATGAAGGTTGAAGAAAAAGCACTAGTTTTAGATTATCTTGCAAGAGGCAGGAGTTCTGATTACAAAACAGAACCTATAGCTCAGCTTATAGGAACTGAATTTTTTACTCTTTTAGAGGTTGTTCCTAAAGAAAATGCTGATTTGAGTGCGTTAGAAGAAGTTTATGTGGGTAAGGATGAAAGAGCTAAAATTGATTTTATCAAAAAAAGAATTATTTACAAGGATTTAACAAATACTTCTCTTGCTGAATTGGATAAAGCTATTGAAAAAATAGTTGCTGGTTCTGAAAAAAAGTATGTTGATTTTTTCAATAATTCAAGAAGCATTACTCTGAAAAGACACCAGATTGAACTTTTGCCAGGGATGGGGAAAAAACACATGCTTCAAATTATTCAAGAAAGAGAAAAAGGTGCTTTTACTTCTTTTGAGGATATTAAAAAAAGAGTTCACTCTGTTCCTGATCCAAAGCATGCTTTGGTGAAAAGAATTGTGGAAGAACTTGAGGGAATGGATGTCAAGTATTACTTATTCGTAAGACCGCCTTCACAGGAAAGAGATTTCAGACCAAGAAGAAGATTTTAAATAAAATATTTTTTTTAGTTATGTCTTTAATGTCAGATTTAAATCAAGCCATGGTTGATTTCAGATTCAGACCGAATCAAAAGTTTTCCCAGAATTTCATTATTGATGAAAAACTTGTTGAAAAAATTGTTTCTGAAGCCAACTTAAAAAAAACAGATGTTGTTCTGGAAATTGGCTCAGGTTCTGGTTCGCTTACTAATGAACTTCTTAAACATTGCAAAGTTGTTGGTGTTGAATTAGATGAAAAAATGATTGAAATTTTAAAATCAAGATTTTTAAAAGAAAAAAAATTCCAATTAGTTGAGGGAAGCATTCTTGATGTTAAATTACCAAAATTCAATAAAATTGTTGCCCTTCCCCCTTACAATATTTCCGGGGACATTATGGTAAGGCTTTTCAAGGAAGATTTTGAACTTGCTTTATTGGTTTTTCAGAGAGAATTTGTTGAGAAAATTGTTGCAGAACCAGGTTTTAAGGAATACTCTTATCTTTCAGTTCTAACAGACCAGCTTTTTGAACCAAAAATTTTAATCCAAAGTGTTTCTCCTAGGTCGTTTTTTCCAAAACCAGAAGCTTATTCTTCTTTGTTGAAATTAAAAAGAAAAAATCCAAGTTCTTCTATTAAAAATTTTCCAAAATTCATTTCTTTTTTGAAAAATGTTTTTCGTTATAAGAATAAAGATTTTCCAAACGCGCTTAAAAACTGTGTAAAATCAATGAAAAATGATTTTAAAAAATTCGATCCTGTGCAGGTATGCATTGATTTTGAAATAGATGATCTTAAAACCAATCTTTTGGAAACAGAAAATTTTGTTGATGTTTTTAAGAAAATTTCTCGAGAATAATTCTTTTTAGTGAAATAATCTGGTTTCTTTTTGCAAAATCATAAGCTACATCCAGTTTTCTTTTATTTTCTGCGTGAATTATAAAAAGTACACTATTTTTACTTATTTTACTTCCCTGTTCAACATTAAGCATTAACCCTGCTTTTTTATGAGAAGGGGCTCCTGCTAGTCTTGCAACTTTATTTAGCAAGCCAACATTAATTGAACTTATTTCTCCTGAATGCATTGAAAGGAATTCTTTTTTGAATTTGGCTTCCTCTATTTGTTCGGAGGAAATTATTTTCCCACCCTGTGCTTTTATTATTTCTTTCATTTTTGCAAGTGCTTTTCCTGATTCTAAAATATTAAGTGCTTTTTCAAATCCTTTGCCTTTTGGAACTCTGTTTGTTAATTCAAGCAATGCTCCGGCTAATTCAACTGATTTTTGTCCTAAATTATCAAAGAATTTTCCTTCAAGTATTTCCAATGCATACTTTGCTTCAAGTGCTGGTCCAAAAGCTCTTCCGCTTGGTTCTGTCCCGTTTGTAATAACAACTTCCACTTTCATTCCGAGTTTTTTTCCAACTTCAATAAACTTCAAAGCCATTCCTTCAGCAACATCCCTTGATTGAACCTTCACAAACGGTCCGACTGGCAAATCTATTACTACAAACTTTGCTCCTACACTTGCTTTTTTTGCCATTACAGAAGCTATTACTTGGCCCTCAGGATCAAGGGAAAGAGGGTACTCGATTTTTATTATTTTATCATCCGCAGGAGCCAATTCAACCGCGCCACCCCATGCAATACATCCTCCTGTTTTTTCAACAACCTGTTTTATTTTGTCTAATGAAAGCGAAACATTTGCAAGAACTTCCATTGCATCTGCTGTTCCTGATGCGCTTGTTATTGACCTTGAGGATGTTTTTGGCATTGCAAAACCAGCCGCTGCTATGATTGGAACTATTATCATTGTTGTTCTTCCATTAGTTCCACCAATAGAATGCTTGTCAACAACAGTGGCATTCGGAATCTCAAGTGTTTTTCCATTCTCTATCAACGCTTTTGTCATGAACACTGTTTCTTCCAAATCAAAACCTTTCATGTACACTGCGGCTATAAATGCAGTTGCTTCGATTTCACTGAGTTTGTTGGATGCAATATCATTCACAATTTGTTGTAATTGTTCCTGATTTAATTTAAACCCGTCCATTTTTTTCTTGATAAATTCAATGCTTTTTGGTTTTCCGCTTGGTCTGACCTGTACGAAGTTTCCGTCTTTAGTTCCGAGAAGTTCATGAACATCTTTGAATATTCCTATTTCATTTTCCCCAATCATTGTGTCAGTAATATCAAGAACTGCGTTTACTGATTTTTTATTTTTCGGGTTTGTGAGTTCAACCCTTTCAAGAGGTAATACTCCGAGTTCATTGGCATCAATTTCGTTCAGAACAACAATAAGTTTTCCTGATAAAATATCAATAGTCTTAACTTTCAGGTTCTGAGAATAATTACTTTCTTGGCTCATCTAAAGAATAAGACTTTGTGCTTTTTAAAACTTAGTTTATTTTATTCTGTGGCGTTTTTTCCAAGTGTCTTGTATCTCAACAGGAAGACTTTCCAGTGCCTGTCTTTGATGGTGTGCAATATACTCTTTTCGTAATTTTCCTAATTTTTTAGTTAAATATACTCTTGCTTCTATAGGTAATTCTTGAATTTCATGAAAAGTTTTATTGTCAATAGCCCCTGCTACTTTTATATACTCTAAAATCTCTATTGCTTTCTTTAATATTTCTCCTTTCGGTTTGTAGTTGCCAGTCATGGTTATCTTCTTACAATTGACTGCACAGCTCTTCGGCGGCCTTTTTTTTATTTTTTGCTTCGTAAATGCCTCTTCCTACTATTGCGTGCCATTTTTTCCCAGCTGCTTTTCCAGAATCAGAAATACTTCCGCCTTGAGCAACTAAACCAGGAGAATAAAGCACTGCATCAATTCCTTTTGAATCAAAAAATTTCCTGTACTTCAGAATTTTTTCCGGTTTATTTCCCGGAACAACAAATTCTGTTACTCCGTTATTAATTGCGACCTCGTACATTTTCAAAGGGGCATCATCCCTCAAGAAACCGCCTTCATTTTCCAAATAACCGGGATGAGTCATCTCGCCCCCGACAATAACCCCTAAACCTTCTTTCTGACAGGCTTTAATCCATTCCGCTTCTGTTTCAGGCCCTGCCTGCGGGAAAAGAATTACAGCATTAATTCCTGCTTCTTTGCAGACTTTTGCAAATTTTTCTCCGGTAAAAGGAACATCTGTTCCTGCTTTCTGATGGTCATAAATAATCGGTTTGTCAGTGTGCTTTCTTGCTGTTTCAACCACTTTTGGCAAACCGTATTTCAAACCTAATTCAAAACCTACTTTGTAAGCGCCGATTCCTTTTATTTTGGCGGTTTCTTTTACTAATTCTTCAAATTCTTCTATTGAATCAAAATCACAAGCGGGAATAATACTTTTATCTGCTTTAATTGTACTCATTCTGAATCCCCTTGCCATTTTTCAGGGTTTTCAAAATATTCTTTTGCACTTTCATAATAAATCTGTTCAATCTTTCCATGCTTGTGCAGTATTTCAAGCAATTCAGTTATTTTGAAAACTGAGTGTAAATGATAACCCTCATTCAGAAGAGTTTTTTTACCGCCTTGTTCCCTGTCAACAAGAACAATAACATCTTTGATTTTCAAACCTTCCTTTTCAAGAGGGGCTATTGCTTCAAACTTGCTTCCGCCATCAGTAATCAAATCATCAATAACCAAACAAGTTTCTCCTTTGGAATATTTTCCCTCAACTTTTGCTTTTGTTCCGTAATCTTTCTGTTCTTTTCTTGGGAACACCATGCGCCAATCCTTCTCGAGGGAAACAGCGGTTGCTATTGCTATTGCTGCAAAAGGAATTCCTGCTATTAAATCAAATTCAAGAGCCTCGGCTTTTTTCCCGATTGCTGTTCCAACCATTTTCAGAGTTTCAGGATAGGAAATCAAAACTCTGAGGTCTATGTAAATCGGACTTTTCAGTCCTGACTTAAGTGTAAACAAACCGAATTTTATAGCGCCAATTTCATGCAGTTTCAATGCTAGTTCTTCATTGTTCATCGTGGGTTCATCTCCTGTGACTTCCAAACTTTTTTCGGTTTTTATCCTCTGCTTGACCCCTTGATCCTTCAGAAATTTGTTTTGGATGTTGGAGCAAATGTCCTACTTTTTTATCTGCCAGTGAAGGATGTCCTCTTAATACAGGATGGCTTAATATTGCCATTATTACTTTTTTTTGTGAAACTAATTTATTTTTATTATGCTCATTTCTGAATTTTGCTATACTGGCTGCAATTTTGAGTATGTTACTAACTCTTTCTTTTACGTTGGAATTTATCAAAAAATCCAGTGTCTTTTGTATGTTCTTAAGTTCAGTGTCCGAAATTAAAAATTCAAAGTCAGCCAAAAACCTGTCCTCCTATTATAGTATTTTCCACCATTGCTTTTAAGGTTTTCTTGTTCCAAGGCGAATAACCCGCTTTTGTGAACAATTTCTTATCCTCAATCTTGGTTTTGCCATTCATATTAATAATCACCAAATCCGCATCGAAACCAGTTTTAATAAATCCCTTATTCTTCCACCCAAAAATTCCTGCGGGGTTTTCAGCAACAGCTTCAACAATTTTTTTCAAAGAAATTTGTTTTTTGTTCACCGCATCAAGCAGAAGAGGCAGCATTGTTTCTTCTCCTGGAATTCCGGAAGGGCTTTTCCAATAATCCTGTGTTTTTTCTTCACGAGAATGCGGTGCATGATCCGTTGCAACAATATCTATTGCTCCGTTTTTCAAACCGTTTAAAAGTGCTTTCCTGTGCTTTGCTTCCTTAATAGACGGGTTGCACTTCATTAAGTTTCCGAGTTTTTTATAATCAGAAGAATCCAAAAATAAGTGGTGCGGTGTTACTTCACAGGTAACTTTATTTCCATTCATTCTTTTTTTTGCTTTCTTTACAAGCGCCAGTCCTTTTTCTGAAGAAATATGTGCAATGTGAATTTTGTTCCCGATTATTTGCTGAATTGAAAGTATTTCAGAAATTGCTTTTGCTTCTGATTCTTCATTTCTTATTTTTGCATGAATTTCAGGATTGCTGTTTCCTCTGAATTTTTCGCTGTTTTGTTTCATTATTTCCTCATCTTCTGCATGAACACTAACCACAAATCCTTTTTTCTTTGCTAATTTGAACAATTTTTCTATTTCTGATTTTTTATTCATTAAAATATTTCCTGTGGTGGAGCCGTAATAGAGTTTTACTGCGCGAAGATTTTTTGCTTTTGAAATTTCTTCAAGGTTGCTGTTAAGTGCAGCCATATAAATATAAAAATTTGTCAAGCAGTTTTTTTCAGCAAGTTTTATTTTTACATCCCGCGTTTTAATCGTTGAGGTAACAGGGTTTGTGTTTGGCATATCCATTATTGTTGTTATGCCTCCGTGCAGTGCTGATAAAGAGCCGGTAAAAAAATCTTCCTTATACTCAAATCCAGGGGTTCTAAAATGCACATGAGCATCTATTGCACCCGGAAGAATTATTTTTCCTTTGCAGTCAATTTCATGGATTGCTTTTATTTTTGAAGAAGTTATTTTTTTTATTTTACTTCCCTGAATAAGTACATTTGTTTTCACAAGTTTTCCCTTAATGAAAACTTTCCCGTTTGTCAGTGCGAGGTTCATTCTTCTCTCCACGCATAATAATCTTTAAGTGAAACTTTCTTGCCGCTTTTCAGGTAAGCTGTTTTTCCGAACTCTTTCATTTTTCCTAATTCCGCTCCGCTGAAAATAGGCCCATCTTTACAAACAAGTTTGTCATCTATAACGCATTGCCCGCAAATCCCTATTCCGCATTTCATATATCTTTCCAAAGAACCTTCAAAATTAGCTTTGTACTTTTGTGCCACTTTCAGAGCATTAATTGTCATTATTTCAGGTCCGCATGCGTATATTAAGTCAAATTTTTCTTTTTTCAGGAGCCTTTCAAGAACCTGTACATTGAAACCCTTTTCCCCATAGCTTCCATCATCAGTTGTTATGTATACTTCGCCGTGTTTTTTGAGTTCTTTTTCAAAAATAATCCTCTCCTTGTTCCTGCCTCCTAGAATAATTTTAACTTTCGTTTTTTGTTCCTTAAGTTTCTGTGCAAGCAGTATTATTGAATCAATTCCAACACCGCCTGCAACAATGCAAGCCTTTCTGATTCCTTTCAAAGTAAATCCTTTTCCATAAGGTCCTCTGATTCCTAATTTCTGACCTTTCTTAAATTTTAGAATTTTTTTTGTTGCTTCTCCTTTTCCCTCAATATTAATGCAATATTTTTTTCCATTCGGAATTAAAGCTATTGGTTTTTCATCTTTTCCGGGAAGCCACACCATTGCAAACTGTCCTGGTTCAAATTCAAGTTCTTCTTTCATAAAAAAAGTTTTATTTCCAGGGAATTCCTCACGGACCTTTTCTATTTCAACCATTCTTGTTTTGGTTTCTGACGGCCACTCATTACAGTGACAGTTTCCTTTGCATTCTTTTTTACTCATGAGCAATTCCTCTTACCTGACTTAATTTTGAATAATCATTTTCTTTCAGCCATTTTTCCATTTCCAGAGTTGTTTTTTTGAAAACCCCTGAACCATATTTGTAAACAGCACTTCCAATTCCGCATACTGTTGCTCCGGCCATCACATATTCAAGCGCGTCTTTTCCATTAGTGATTCCGCCTTCGCCTATAATAGGAATTTTAACTTTTTCGTAAAGTTCGTAAACGATTTTCAAATTAATGGGTTTCAGTGCAGGTCCTGACATGCCTCCTTTTCTGAAAGCAAGTATTGGTTTTTTTGCATCAACATCAATTAGCATTCCTGGCATTGTGTTTGCCGCACATATTGCATCGGCTCCAGCTTCCTCGCAAGCTATTCCAACAGCCACTGGACTTGTTGCTGCAGGGGTAAGTTTTGCAATTACAGGAATTTTCCCGCAAACATTTTTAACGCTTGAAACTATTTTATGGCTTATTTCCGGGTCGCATGCAAACTGTGTTCCGCCCCATTCAGTGTTCGGGCATGAAATGTCTAATTCAATTGCTTCGGGTTTTTTTGAAGCAACATACTCCGCCACTTCCAAAAATTCATTTGCTGTGCTTCCATAAATGCTCGCAATAAGAGGTACCTTAATTTTTTTCAGTTCTTTTAATTCCTCAAATTCTTCCTCCGTGTTCTTGTAGCCTGGCGTGGGCAACCCAGCCGCATTGAGCAGGCCGTGTTCCCATTCAATAACTGCAGGGTTATTGTGACCTTTTCTTTCTTTTGGGCCTATACTTTTCATTGTAACAGCCCCTGCTCCTTCTTTTGCTACTCTTATAAGCTGGCCCGCATTTACTCCCATTATTCCGGAAGCAAGTCTGGTTGGGTTGTTTAGGCTGATTTTGCAAAAAGTTGTTTTAAGCATAAGAATCACTCTGGTTTTCTAAGAATAAACATAATATGGTGTCCTGGTTTTAATATCCTTTTACCTTGCCTTTTGAATTCTTCTGCATATTTTTTTTGACTTGCTGCTTTGTCAAAAATACGTTTGACTTTCTTTTGTATTTCGCGTCTTTTTTCTTTATTATCCCCGCCCCATCTATCAGCATATGATTCGGGAGAATACCAATGTTCTGCCACTACTTGAGGATCCGAAACTTCAAATCCTACTTTAGAAGTCATTCTTGCAAATTCTTCTTCAGTCGGAAAATAATTTTGTGTTCTTCTTTCAGCATAACTCATTCCTGCTGCCGCTGCCATTGCTTTAACATGCGGTACAAAAGTACTCTGGTGATGCGGGTGATAAACAATTACAACTCCTCCGGGTTTAACTGCTTTGTATATTTCTTTCATTAACTGACTTTGTGCTTTTTTTGAAAAATAATGGATTCCATATCTTACTGTTGCTGCATCAAGTGAATTTGGGGCATAAGGTGCTTTTGCTGAATCTGCACGTACTACAACTCCTTCTGGGTTTTGTTTTCGATGTCTTCCAAGATTTCTTTCACTTAAATCAGAATTGATTACTGTTGCATTAATTCCTTGGCTTTTGAGAAATTGCTGTAACACATCAGTTACCAACCCTTCTCCGCCACAAAAATCAACAACTATTTTTTTACTTTGTCCAGTGGTCCGTAGATTTTGTACTAAAGGTGTGCCTAAAGTATCTCTTATAAATTCAGGGCTGTTGTAAGCATGTACCCATTGTTTGTTATCTGCTCTTTGAACCCAATTAAAACTCTTGTGCCCTGTTACTGGTTTACCTTCTTTATAAGGTCTTACTATTGCCGCTTCCATTTTTGTTTGGACAATGGTTCTTTTTGGAGGTTGTTTTCCCAAATAAATCACTTTGAGTAGTTTCACTTTTTTATTGATTCAACTATTTCCTTTTCGTTCATTCTTGTTTCACAGTAATAACAGGTTGCTTCCAATGGTTCTGTTTTTATTGTAAATTTTGTTGACAATGTTTCTGAATTGGTTATACATTTTGGGTTTATGCATTTGATTATAGCTTCCACCTTTTCTGGATATCCTAATTGGAATTTTTTCTTGATTTCTGCGTCTTTTATAATATTCACCGAAGCGCCTTTTCCGATAAGTGCGATTTTGTTTAATTCCTTGTCATTGAGTTCTTTTCCTTCAATAAACAAAATATCCTTTTTCCCTAATTTTCTTGATTCCACATTCATTGCTGCGGTTAAAGCAAATTCGCTCAAATCCAAAACCTGTAAAATTCTGTAAACACTCCCGACATTTAAGTGGTCTATTACGGTTCCGTTCTTAATTGGCTGTATTCTAATTTCCTTTTTCATTTTTTCACCCCATTAAGAAGTGTGAGAAGCGCTTCCCTTACCGGAACTCCGTTTGCTGCCTGCTGAAAATAAATTGCCGCATCTGTTTTGTCAACTGCTGTTGTGATTTCATTAACCCTGGGAAGCGGATGCATAAGTTTCATTCCTTTTTTTCCCTGTGCAACAATTTTTGTGGTTATGATATAAGCATTCTTAACTTTTTCATATTCAACCTCATCAGGGAATCTTTCTTTCTGAATTCTGGTTGAATAAAGTACATCTGTAATCGGCAAATATTTTTCCAGTTTTATTGTTTCGACAATTTTCAGTTTGTCCTGAGTGTCTTCTATAATATGTCTTGGCATTCTGAGTGATTCTGGAGCTATTAAATAAACTTTTATATTGTCAAATTTTGCAAGCGCATACATGAGCGAGTGTACGGTTCGCCCGTATTTTAAATCTCCAACAATTGCAATTGTTAAATCATTAATTTTCCCGAATTCTTTTTTTATTGTGTAAAGATCAAGAAGTGTTTGGGTAGGGTGCTGGTTAGCGCCATCGCCTGCATTAATCACTGGTTTGTTTGTTATTTCTGCAGCTCTTCTTGCTGCTCCTTCAATAAAATGCCTCATTACAATTATGTCCGCATACTTGTCAAGAATATGTATTGTATCGCTTAGTGTTTCTCCTTTTTTATAACTTGAAACTCCTGCGTCAGCAAACCCGATTACTTTTCCGCCTAGGTTTTGGATTGCTGTTTCAAAACTTAACCTTGTTCTTGTTGATGGTTCAAAAAACAGTGAAGCAACTACTTTACCATTAAGAATTTTTTGCTTTTTTTGTCTTGGCATTTTTTCAAGTTCTGCTGCTTTCTTAAGAACTGTTTCAATGTCTTTTTTTGAAAAATCAGAAATAGATAATATATCAGTTAAAAAATTTTCAGGTTTTTTTGTAGTCAAATGACCCTTCAGAATAATAGAATGGAATTAATATAAACCTTACTTTCGGTTTCAGAAAATCAGGGAAAAATGAAAATGAGGACTCAAAGAAAAGTGGCTTATCCCAACGTTGTTGGGGTAACCGTCGCTCTCCCGAGCCGAAACTCGGGTGCTTCTAATAATACCCTTGCCCATAGTATTTAAACCTTATGAATCCAATTTTTTCATGCGAAAAGAAATTGTAAAAAAGTATGTTGATAAGTATTCTCTTGGGGTTACTGATATAGAGAATTCACTTATACAGTATAATTCATTTTTCAAAAATATGGGTTTTAATGAAACAATCGAAGAACTTATAGAGAAGAGGCTTGAGGACAAAGTTTTTGTAAGAATAATGGATATTGGGTGTGGTAATGGCGGTTTTCTTGCTGATTTGAAAAAGAAATTTGATGAGCAAATCCACACAATTGGTGTTGATTTATTGGCGCCTGAAAAACATCCTGATCAATCAGTTTTGGGTGATGCTTTTGAAACAGCGTTTCCCAAAGAAATCGATTTTGTTTTTTCATTCAGAACCCTGCATGAAATCGGCGAGCCTGAAAAAATTGTTGAAAAAATCCAAAATTCTTTAGCTGTTGGAGGAAAGGCTTTCCTTTCTTTCAGAACCTTGGATTTGTATTCCGGGGGCAAAGGAATTGCCGAAATTCAGGCAAAAGAAGTAAAGCAATTACAGCAAATGGTTCGTCAGAGAAAACTCAAAGGCTTTTCGGTTAATGGTTTTGAGGTTTCTGTAAAAGATGAGAAAGGAAAAAACCAGACTGCTGGGGTTAATCTTTTTTTAGAAAAATAATTATAATTGTTCAACAATCATTTCTGCTAAATCAATTCCATTGCTTTTGTGAGGAATAGTGTTGCATGAAATAATTGTTTTTGCTCCTGCTTTTTTCATTTTTTCAAAAGCATTTTCTGCAAAAACACCATGAACGCAAATGCAATGAATTTCCTTTACCTTTTTCTTCTTTATTTCTTTTATTGCCTCAATCATTGTATGTCCTGAGCTTATAATGTCATCTACAATAATTACTTTTTTTCCTTTCCATTCAAGCTCTTTCATTACTTTTACTTTTACTTTGCGTGAAGAAAATCTTTCTTTCAAAAAAATGCTTGAAGGAAACTTTATTTTTTCAGCAATCCTTGAAGCCCACTGGTAACTTTCAATATCTGGACCGATTATCACTGTATCAAATTTTGAAAATTTTTCAGCAATGTAATCAGCAATGGCTTCATTTGCGGTTATTTTTTTTCTATCGATGTGAAAAAGTTCAGCAAGATTATGAACCCTGTGCAAATGCGGGTCAACTGTAATAATTCTATCAAGGCAGGTGTTAAGCAAGTGAGCCATTAAATTATTAGAAACAATTTCTCCAGCATGAAATCTTTTATCCTGTCTCATGTAAGCTAAATAAGGAACAACCCCAGTTACTTTTTTTGCCCCCAATTCTTTTGCGGTTCTTCCGGCAAAATAAAGCTCCATTAAAGTATCATTTGGATTAGGATGCAAACTTTGTACAAGCACGACCTCTTTGTCCTTTATTGGGTCAAGGAACTGCATGTGGAATTCGCCATCAGGAAACAATTCAGATTTCAGTTTACCAAGCTTTGCCCCTGTTTTTTTGGCAATGCTTTTCCCTAATTCAAGCGAATTGCTCATTGGAAACACAATCATGCAAATACTATTATTCTTTTTAATAAAAATATTCCCTTATTTCGGTTTTCTTCTGGACCTTGGTTCATTGCATTCATTACCTCAAACCAACCAGCTCTTTTTGTCAGGCTTGCTAAGTTTGGCATTGGTCTTCTTGTTCTTTCAGGCATACTAAATTCTATTTCTTTTGATTTATAAAAACCTTTGAATTTGTTTATGTATACTTAGTTTTTTTTGTTAGTTTAACTACTCTCCAGTAACAATTTTTTCCGAAAATGCGGTTTTTTGGCATATGGCTTTATATTCGTTTTTTAGTGGATAATATATTAATTCCAGTTTAATTGGGTATTCTTACATATTGAAGGGGTGTGTGAATGAAGACTGTTGTATCTAAAGCACTGAAAAGAGTTAGGGATGATGCGGATAGCGCAAAATCAAAAGTTAAGAGAAAATATACTGATGATGATGAGTCACTTATAAAGTTATTAGAAAACAGTAAAGCAAGAATTAGAGTTGTTGGAGTGGGAGGCGGAGGCTGTAACACTATCCAGAGAATGACCGAGGTTGGTATTCTTGGAGCTGAAACATTTGCAATTAACACTGATGCTCAGGATCTTTTGAAAGTAAAGGCTGACAGAAAAATCCTTATTGGAAGAAAACTAACAAGGGGTTTAGGTTCAGGAAGTGACCCTAGTGTTGGAGAAGCTTCTGCACAGGAATCTATTGAGGATTTAGCTGAACTTTTAAGCGATGCTGATTTAGTTTTCATTACTTGCGGTATGGGTGGCGGTACAGGCACTGGAGCAGCTCCTGTTGTTGCTGAACTTGTTAAAAAAATAAAAGCTTTAACAATCGGCGTAGTAACTCTTCCTTTTACTGTTGAGGGAAAAAAGAGAATGGAAAATGCTATGAGTGGTATTGCAAATTTGAGGGCTCATGCGGATACTGTTATTGTAATTCCTAATGATAAAATCCTTGAAATAGCTCCTGATTTGCCTGTTAATGCTGCATTCAAAGTAGCTGATGAAGTATTAACTAATGCTGTAAAAGGAATCACTGAAATGATTACCAAACCTGGTTTAATTAACCTTGACTTTGCTGATTTAAGAACTATTTTAGAAAGAGGCGGAGCTGCTATGATTGGTTTGGGAGAATCAACTTCTCATGCAGGTGCAGCAGCTGATGCAAGAGCTCTTGAAGCGGTTGAGAATGCTTTAACATCTCCTCTTTTGGATGTTGATATTTCTCATGCAGGAAAGGCTTTGATTAATGTTGTTGGCGGTTCTGACATGACTCTTAGAGAAGCTGAGATGATTGTTGAGGCTGTTTCGGTAAAGATCAATGCTAATGCTCATATTATTTGGGGTGCAATGATTGATGATACTGTTCCAAAGAACCAAATCCAAGCAATGGTTGTAATAGCAGGCGGAAAGTTCCCGTATTTAGACGGAGCAGAGCTTCCTGAAGACGGTTCAATCGATATTGGAATCCAGTTCGCTGATTAAAAGCGAACTGTTTTTTTTGTTTTCCGCAATTATTAAATATACTCAAATTCTATTATTTTTTATGCGTAAATCTAAAGACCCTAATAGCCACATGCCAAACTGACGTAATATTGACCTGGTCGGAATCACCAAAAGAGAGAATGCTGAAGCACGAGTTGAGCAAGCCACTAAAAAAAAGAAAATTAATGAAAACATGTTAAGCCATGGTCATCCTTGTGACAAGGTTAGTGAACACGAGCTTATTGATGTTTTAAATATTGTTGAGTACGATGGCGGTATTAAAAGTGTTAATTTTAAGAATGAGCGTCAGGTTTTTCGTAAAATAACTCATGGTCTGCATAAGGGTTCTATTTTGCATGTAATTTTTGATGGTAATAAATTTGTTGTTAAAGGAGTTTACAAAAAACTTGTAAACAAAACATGGATTGATGTGACTTCGGATTATTTGTAATATTAATGTGCCCTTTTTATACCTTTCCATGCACTTTTTTGTTTGATTACAATGGTTGATATTGCAGGTTTTATTCAGTCAAGTACAAGAATTTTTAATGTTTCCAGAAAACCTAATATGCAGGAATATAGGATTATGGCACAGATAACAGGCCTTGGAATTATACTTATTGGAGTAATAGGCTTTTTTGTAAAGCTTATTTTAGAAGGGATAATTAAGATTTAAGCCGTGCATTACATTTTTAAAGTATTTTACTTGAAATTAATTAGAAATAACCTGTTTTTACAGTTTTTTTCGGTGTTTTTTATGATCTTTACTATCAGGACTACGGTTGGTCAGGAAAGTTTAGTGGTAGATATACTTAGCCACAAAATACAGAAAGAGGACCTGAATATTTATTCAATTTCAGTTATTCCAGGACTTAAAGGTTATGTCTTAATCGAAGCTGATAATGAAATAACTTTGCAAAGAGGAATCAATAATACTTCTCATGTAAAAGGGCGAGGAATTGTCGGTGGAGCAGTTAATATTGAAGAACTTTCAGGTTTGCTTGAAGCAAAACCATTAATGAAAAGCATTAAGGAAGGGATGAAAGTTGAATTAATTGCAGGTCCTTTCAAAGGAGAAAGAGCAAAGGTTCTGAGAGTTAATGATACTAAAGAAGAGGTAACAGTTGAGTTAGTTGAAGCGGCTGTAAAAATTCCTGTTACAATTCATGCTGAACACATCAGAATTTTGAATGAGTGAGGTTAATGCCGGTAAGAAAAAATTGGGTCAGAGGTAAAAAACCTACTCAAAGAGGAATTGAAATTGGAAATTTTAGAGATGTTGGAGATTTTGAAGGTAGAAAAAAAGAAGAAAAAATTTTTGAACTTGATGATTATGAAATTAATAAAGAGTTGAAAAGAAAAAAAGGGAAATAAATTTGGAGTGATTTTGAATGGGTGAAGTAAGTGCATTGATTGAAGGCGGTAAGGCAACCGCAGGCGCACCTTTAGGACCAGCTTTGGGTCCTCTTGGAGTAAATATTGGCGAGGTTGTTGCAAAAATCAATGAAAAAACAAAAGATTTTGCTGGAATGAAAGTTCCTGTTACTATTGAAGTTAGTTCTAATAAAAAATTTGAAATTATTGTTGGTTCTCCTCCAACTAGTGCTTTAATTTTGAAAGAAGTTAAAGCAAAGAAAGGCGGAGCAAGTCAAAAAACAGATAATGTCGGTTCTCTTTCAATGGATCAAGTAAAGAAACTTGCTGAATTGAAAGTCAGTGCTTTAACATCAAGCACAACTTATGCTGCGGCAAGAGAAATCATCGGAACTTGTAATTCAATGAGTGTTATGATTGAGGGTAAATATGCAAAGGCTGTTCAGAAAGAATTCAAAGCAGGAAAATGGGGTTCTTTTTTCGGAGCAACTCCTGCAGAACAAACCCAGAAAAAAATCGAAGAAACTGTTGATACTATTATAGAAGAAGTTGAAGAAACTGTTGAGGAAGTTGTTGAGGAAGTTGTTGAGGAAGTAAGAGAAATAGTTAAAGATGTTGATGTTCATGAAATTGCAGAAAAAGCAAAAGAAGTTGCTGAAGAAACAATAGAAAAAATTGAAGATGTAATGGAAAAAGCAATTCATCCTGAAAAAAAGAGAGAAGTTTCTGAAGCAAAAATAACTGAAGTTAAAAAAGAAAAACCAGTTGAAGAAGCAAAAGAGAAAGTTTCGGTTCTTAAAGTGAAACCTAAAAAAGAATCTTACTCACAGCACATGCAAAAACTGGAGAAAGATGTTGGTGTTTCAAAAGCCCTTGATATTTCTAATTCCTCTAATAAGCCAAAAGAAGATGTTGAAACTGAAGTTGTAAAAGACGATGGTAAAACAGAAATTATAAGGCCAAAGAAGAAAGAAAAGTAGCTTTTTAAACCTTTTTAGAGAGAATTTGATTAGAAATAAAGCTCTAATTTTTAGAGCCGCGATCTCGGTTTTACGAGTGAGTACCAATTCGTTGGTAGGTTATTAAGATGAAAAAAGATGAAGTTATTCAAGCACTTAGCTACGCAAGGCAATTAAGTAAGCCTAGAAAATTCGAACAATCTGTTGAGTTAGTCATAAATTTTAAAGGAATTGATTTCAAAAAAGCTGACAACAGAATTGATGTTGATGTTACTCTTCCTCATGCAACTGGAAAACAAGGAAACATCAAAACACTTGTTTTTGTAAAGGATAATTTATTTGCACAGGACATCAAGAATATTGCTTCGAAAGTTATTAAAGATGAAGAAATTCCTAATTTGAAAAAGAAAGATATTGAATTACTTATCAGAGATTATAATGTTTTCTTAGCTGAAGGCCCAACAATGTTAACAGTTGGAAAGTATTTAGGTCAGCAGTTAGCGCCTAAGGGAAGAATGCCTAAACCTATAATTGCGTCAGTTTCTGCTTTTGAACAAAGTCTAAAAAATGTGAGTACATCCACTAAAGTTACAAATAAAAAAGGAAGATTCATGCCTGTTGTTCATGTAATGATTGGAAAAGAAGGTTTCAAGGATGAGCAGTTAGCTGATAATATTAATGAAGTTTACAGGGTTGTTTCTGAAGCACTTCCTGGAAAAGACACAAACATCAAATCAATTTTAATTAAACTTACAATGGGTAAACCGGTTAAAATCGGGGTAAAATATGATAAAAAAGAATCTCAAAATGACGTTTCTAAAGAAGTTCCAAAAGGTGAAGCAAAATGACTTCACACACAAGACCTTGGAAAGAAAAACAATTGGAAGAATTAAAACAATTGGCTTCTAAGTATCCTGTTGTTGCTGTTGCTGATGTTAATAGGTATCCTGCTGCTTTGTTTCAACAGGTTCGAAAAAAACTGAAAAAAAACAGTGTTGTTAGAGTTTCTAAAACAAAAATAATCAAGCAGGCACTTTCTGGAATAAAAGAAACAAGTGTTTTGGTTGATGAAGCTAAAGAAAACTGTGCTTTGATTTTTACTGAAATGAATCCTTTTGAATTATTTGCTTTTCTGAAAAAAAACAAGGGAAAGATTTCTGCAAAAACAGGTGCTATTGCTGAAGAAGACATCAGCATTGCTGCTGGTGATACAGGTTTGCCTCCAGGGCCTGCATTGAGTGATTTGAAATCAGCAGGATTAAAAGTTGCTGTTCAAGGATCTACTATTGCTATAATGGCAGATAAGGTTGTTACTAAAGCAGGAGAACCAATAACTGAAGCAGTAGCAGGAACTCTTTCAAAATTAAATATTAAACCATTCAAAGTTGGTTTGAAGATTATTTCTATTTTAGAAAATGGTCAGGTTTATCATGCTGATATTCTTGATATTGATACTGATCAAGTTTTCGCAAATTTTGTAAATGCTCACAAAAAAGCATTCAATCTTGCTGTAAATGCTGAAATATTCAATTCAGAAACTGCAGAAATTTTGGTTTCAAAAGCTTTCAGCAATGCAAAAGCAGTTGCATTGGAAGCTAATATTCTAAATTCAGTAACTGTTGGTTCATTACTTGCTAAAGCTAATGCACAAGCAAATGTTTTGAAGCCATTAATCAAGGATGCTCCAAAAGAAGAGCCTAAAGAAGTTGCTGAAGAAAAGAAAGAAGATGCTCCTGAAGAAGCAAAAGATGCTCCTGTAGAAGAAAAGCAGGAAGATACTAAGGAGACTGACGCTTAACATTTTAGTTAAGTTTACGAGGTGAAGATATGGAATATGTATACAGCGCAATGTTGCTTCACTCTGCAAAGAAAGAAATAACAGAAGCCGCCGTAAAGAAAATTCTCTCAGCTACAGGCGTTGAAGTAGATGACTCCAGAGTTAAAGCTTTGGTTGCTTCATTGAAAGACGTTAATATAGAAGAAGCTATCGAGAAAGCAGCAGTTGCAGCACCAGTTGCAGCAGCACCGGCAGCAAGCGGAGCAGCTAAAGAAGAAGTAGTAGAAGAAGAAGGAAAAAGTGAAGAAGAAGCAGCTGAAGGACTCGGAAGCTTATTTGGATAGTTGCAATAGCAACTATTTCTTTTTCCAATTTCTTTTTATTTTGGTTAAATACTGCTCTTTTTATTTTGGTTAAATACCTTTATTTTTGGTTATTTTCCTTAATTTTCAACCAGTCAAACAAACCTATTTAAACTCTTAAATACTAATTTTTAGAGCTTAGGTTTAGAGGTTTTTTGTTTGAGAAAATTCTTTTTAGCATTCTTGTTTTTGGTTTTATTTGCCTCATCTTCATGGGCAATTATTGAAAAGGATTCTCTGAATATTTATGCCGTAACCACGCAAGGTGAAGGTTTAGTTGCTGATTTAACTCTTGAAATTGAACCAGGGACTGGAAAAATCTGGTCAGCTGTGACTCCTCTTGTTGGAACAACGACCCAGAATGCTGAACGAACTGCTGTTCAGGTTGCCAAAAACTTTTATTCAAATATAAATAAGTATGATTATAAGTTCACAATTTCCAGCATTGCTTCTGTTGTTGAGGGGCCTAGTGCTGGTGCAGCTATGACTTTGCTTACTGTTTCAATGCTTACAGATAAAAAAATCCCAAATAATGTAAGCATTACAGGAACAATTAATTCTGATGGTACAATAGGTCCTGTTGGTGGTGTGTTTGAAAAAACAAAAGAAGCAGCAAACACAGGGAAAAAATTGTTTTTAATTCCAAGAGGTGAAGCAATCCAGACAATAAAACTTGATGATGGGGTTAGGAGTGTAAATCTTTTGGAGTATGGTCCAGAAACATGGGGGATTAATGTTGCTGAGGTAGGCAGTATTGAAGATGCTATGGAATTGGCTTTTAGTGATGTTGAAAATATTGATTTTAATAAAATTGCTTCAGATTCTGTTCCTGATTTTATTCCAGGAAAAGTTCAGTTGCCTTCTCATCTTGGTTCTTTCAAAATTTTAACAAGCAATTATATTAATGAAACAAAACAAATAACCTCTGAAGCAAGAAACAGTCTTTCTTCAACTCTTTTAGAGGACCCTGAAGCAGTTTCTTTTTTACTTTCTGTTCTGAATGATTCTGAACAAACCCTTTCAAGAGCAGAAATTCTTAATGAACAGAATTACATGTATTCTGCTGCAAATTTTGCTTTTTTAGCTAGAGTTAATGCGATTATTGTTAAGGAAGTTTCAAACAATCCTTCTCTTTTAGAGGACAGTTCAACAGCCTTTGATTTACGCCTTGCTGAATTGCAGAGAGAATTAAATAATTTTGAAAACGATTTATCAGGAAACATTCCAAAAGATGGTTCTGAGTGGTTTGCTTCTGCTCAGCAGAGATTCACTTATGCTAGAATAACTCTTGAAAAAATCAGAAGCGAGCAAACCATACTAATTGATGGTTCTGAAGAAGATAAGTTACAAAATACTTTTAAAAGGCTTCAGGATTATGCTTTTGCTGTTGCATGGCTTGATGTTTCCAAGGATTTTTACAATTTATCAATAGAATCAAACGGTTTGGTTACACGTTCTGAAAAATTTAAGGATTTGAATGATCCTCTTTTGATTGATGCTGAAAACGCTTTGAGTACACTTGAAACTGATGGGGAAAGAGAAGATATAAGAAGAAGAATTGATGCTTCTAAAAATGAAAAATTATTCGGCTGGTATGAGGCTTCTTTGTTTGATGCAGCTTCTGCAAAAGCACTTGCAGAATCAGAAATAGTTTCTAAGGATAAAACCCCTGATGAATTAAAGAAAATGCTTCAGGAAAAAATTTCTTTTGTTGAAAAAGAAATAGCTGATTCTAATGTTTCTATGGGTTGGGCAATTTTATTCCTTGATCATGCCAAGTTTTTTCTTGCTTCTGCAGAATATTATAATGAACAGGGTTTTGCAATAAGTGCCAATAATAATCTTGTAAGCGGTTTAAGCCTTGCTTACTTAGCTGATGAAATATTTGATGCTTCAAGCAAAGTTAATTCTTATTATTCAGAACAAAATGTTGTTGAAACAGCAACTCCTGTAAATACTGTTTCTGATGCTGTTTCTGCAGAAGATAACTTCGGCTTAATAGGGTTATTATCATTTTCCCTTGCATTTTCCTTTGCCTTATTATTAATCTTGATTTGGGTCATTGCTTCTCACAAACACAGGAGCTTTTCTATTCAAAAAGAAAGTCTTCATTTAAAAAAACTCATTAAGGATGTTGACATAAAACTGTTGAAAGGCGAAATCGATGCAACTGCTCATGCGAATCTGAAGGATAAGTATATGCAGGAGTTAAGTTTTGTGGAATCTGAAAGAAAAGAAAAAGCAATGCATGTAATTGCTATTGATGATTATTCAACCGAAATCAATTCTTATAATGAAAAAATACATGACCTCAAGAAATACTTAAACACCAAAGTTATTTCTGAGGCAGAGTATAAACAAAAATCACAAGAATACTTATCAACGCTTATTGGTTTGAAAGAAAAACTTGAAGCAGAACTAAGTGCACTTTCAAAACAAAAAGTACTGCTGAAAAACATTACTCTTGATTCGATTGCTGGCAAATCTAATCTGCCAGTAATTGTTGGAAAGGAAGAATTAGTTAATGCTGTTCCGGTAAAGTCAGTTAAAAAACCAGCGGAACCAAAACCTGTTCCTGAACCAATCTTGAAGAAAGCCGCAAAACCTGTTGTTAATCCAATAAAATCAAACACAAAAAACAAAAAAGTTATACTTCCTAAAAAGAACATTAAACCAATTTCCCCTAAAAATCAGAAGAAAATTTAATTCATATTTTTTTGCAGGTGAATTTTTTTAGTAAACAGCACCAGAAAAATCATTATTCAATAGATGTCGAGGGGGGCCAAGTACATCCTAAAGTTTTCTTTCCTAATCAATGAGTGCACCTATAATCACTGAAAGTACATGCTTTGTAATCAGTTCTATTTCAATTAGTGCAAAAAACAGGGGGTCAAGTGTTTAATAAGGGTTTATTTTCTTAGACTTCTTGGAACTCTTTGGGTTCTAG
>JANLGZ010000114.1 GCA_024653905.1 archaeon | reverse complement strand
TATTTTTTTTCCACATTCTCCAGCGATTTCTTCGATTGCTGAACCCATTCAAGGTTTAATTGGTATCCTTTTTCTTTTTTTTCTATTATTTTTTCAGTTTCTAAATCTTGTATTGTTTTATGAGTAGCTTGGTAAGAAATCTCAGAGCTGTATTGTTTTTGCAATTTATCATAAATGCTCTTAGCACTCAATGGCCATTCATTGCTTAGAATATCAATAATCTTCTGTTTAGTAGAAGCAGATTCAGGATTTAATTTTAGAAGGGAAAGTTCGTTAATCATTTTTTCACCCCGAATTCTTTGAGTGCGTTTCTTCTTATTTCTTCGGCTATTTCTGGGTTATAAATTACAAGGATTTTGTGTTTGAATTGTGTTTCAAATAGGGTTTCGAATATTTCTGAAATATTTAGGTTTGTGAGGTTTTTTGTGGCCTTAGAAAACTGGTCATAAAGTTTTTTTCCTTTGTAATCAAAGTATACGTAAGCAATAAAATCACCTTGAACTAGTGTGTCTGGAGTGAATGGGAGTTCTGCGCCCATCTTTACTTTTGTGCCGTGCTTTTCAAATGCCTTTTTGGCAATCCTGTCGAGGATAGTGTCTGACTTGGCGAGAATATACGTCTGTGTCGATGTAAGGAATTCCTTGAAACGCACGAATTGCTTGTTTGAGAGTGCCAGTGAGGGCCACACGTGATAGCTTAACCCGATATAAGGTTTTTTGTCCGGATTCGGTAGGGCGCTGAATTCGAATAATGCAAATTCTGCTATTTCAATGAACTTATCAAACTCAAAATACATTATTTTTTTTTCTTGCAGTTCCTCTGCACTTAATGTTTTTGCAGTTTTTTCAATATTTTCCAGATGTTTTTTTGTATTAGCAATCCATTTCGTTTCTATAGTGTATTGGTGGTTGAATTCCTTGAGTATTCCTGTTTCTTGTAATTCTTTAAGTGTTTTGTGCACTGCTTGATAGGTTGAACTGTTTGCATATTGGTTTTTTAGTTCCGAATGAATTTGCTTAGCATTAAGGGGTTGCATTTCACCCAAAATGCTTAGTATGTTGCTCTTGGTTGAGTTCTTGCCATTGCGTTTTTCCAGCAATAACTCGTTAATCATTTTGCTGCCTCCAACAAATTTTCTTTTTGGTATTTTTTGTAGATTTGTTTGGCTTCAGTGAGTAGTATATCCGCAAGTTCTTTGTTTTTGAAGATGGTTGCTTTTATTTCTCTTGGTTTGGAGCCGAATTCTAAAAGGGTTTGCATATCAAAGTCCTTTTCATTTTTGGTTAGCGAATAAATGAGTTCGATTTCTTCTTCAAAATCTTTTGGAAGGTAAACCTGCATTATTTTATTTCCCTCAATAAAAGTGTCAATTTTTGAGGAAAATTTTTTTCCTGTAATGCTTTTCTTGCCAAGCTTTTTAGTGTACTCGGAGGTAAGGTTGTCAAGGTAATTATTGTTTGCACAAATTGCGTAATGCTCAGGGTTTGAGAATAATTTTTTCATTTTCACATGTTCTTCCTGAGAAGCTCCGATTACAGGATAGGCGTGGTTCCAGAAGCAGGCGCACGGAATAGTTTCTTTGGCTGATTTTTCTGTGAAAAAATCATTAATCAAAAATTTTCCGAGCTCTATAAAAGAATTAAATTTCAGCAAAACAACCTCGTTTTGAGATTTTTCTTTCAAATTATTTTCCATGATTTTACTCATGGAAGAAAGCTTCTTTACCCATCCATAACTAACCTTGAATTTGCTGTTTTCTTTTTCAAGAACATTGCTTTCCTCAAGCTCTTTCAATGCCTTGAAAACCGCTTGATAACTTCCTGAGAATGAGTGTTGTTTAACTAAAAGGTTGTGTATTTCTTTTACTGAGAGTGGCCATTGCTCGCCTAGAACCTGAATAATCTGGTTTTTTGTGCTCTTTTCAGCTAGTAAGCCTAAAGAATTCCCTGTCATGTAAATATATTTATGTAGATAGAAACGGTTATAAAATCAACCATTTGGTTGATTTTGTTGGTTGGAGTGGATTGTTTGGTTATAGGTATTATGGTGACCTTTGAACATGGTTGTTCACGCTTTTACCTATTTGTTTGATTTTACTGTGAAATGAGTGTTTGTATTTCTGTTTGTGTGAGTGGTTTGTTCCAGAAGTTTACTTCGTCTATTGTTCCTTTGAAGTTTTGT
>JANLGZ010000113.1 GCA_024653905.1 archaeon | reverse complement strand
TAAAAACATTGGACTTTTAAAGGTTCCCAGAGCTAATTTTTGTTGCTAATTGTTCTTTTCTTTTGGCACCGCTTTTCTTTTCTTTCAAGAAAAGAAAAGGGGTTTGCGGGGATGGCTGAGCGGTCTAAAGCGCACGCTTGGAAAGCGTGTTCCTTCACGGGAGCGCGGGTTCGAATCCCGTTCCCCGCGTACCCGATCTGCTCATCGGGACCGAGCAGAGGTCCAACCAATTGCAAAGCAATTGATTATAAAGCGTTCAAGGAAAAGGTATCGGAAAAACGTAGTTTTTCTGATTTCTATCCCCCATCCCCATGTATTACCCACTACATTAAGGTTATTTGCTTGTAGTGGGTAGATTTATATATTGGTTTGGCTGTTACTATTAGATGGTTTATATTTACAAAAAAGTTGCCAGTGAGAAAGTTTATTATTATTTACGAACTTCTGAAAGAAAAAACGGCAAGGTTATTTCGAAAGATGTTGCTTATTTAGGAAATAATATTGAATCGGTTAAGAAGGCACTAGGCAAGCTTCCTAAGTATAAAAAAGATATTGAAAAATCTTATAGGACAATACATTTGTTTTTGGAATCTAATCATTTTTTGGAGAAAGCTAAAAAGCTTAAATTGAAAACCAATGATTTTTTAGAAAGCACTTTGTTTGAGGTTGAGGCTTGTAAATTACATTTTACTACTGTTTTCAAGAATTTTGATTCTTTAACACAAGAGCAGATGATGAATGGTTTTTTGATTGAATATGCGGTTAATACTACTTCTATTGAAGGCAATACTATTACTTTGAAAGAAGCATATAATCTTTTGGAAGATGGCTTGACTCCTAAAGGGAAAACTCTTCGGGAAATTTATGATTTGCAAAATACAAAAAAAGTATTTGAAAAGTTAGATTTTAAGAAAGATATTTCGCATGATTTAATAAAAAATATTCATGCTGATTTACTTGAAAATATTGATTCAAGAACCGAATACAGAGCTAAAGATATTAAAATTATACATATGAAATTCAAAGCTTCTTCTTTTTATTTAGTTTCTAAGGATCTTGATTTGTTGATTAGATGGTATAAACAAAACAAGAAAAAGATGCATTCTTTTGTTCTTGCTGTTTTATTCCACCATAAGTTCGAGAAAATCCATCCTTTCTTTGACGGGAATGGCAGGACGGGAAGAATGCTGATGAACTTTATTTTATTGAAATCCAATTACCCTCCTTTAATAATTCAGAATAAGCATAGATTCGAATATTTAGATGCTTTGAATACTGCCGACACACCATTCATTAATCAAACAGAAAAAAAAGATTATAAAAAATTAGTACAATTTGCTGCAACAGAACTCAATGAAACTTATTGGAATAATTTTCTTTGAATTTAAAAAATTTTTTTTGTTAATTACACCCCCACAAATCCGCGGATGTAAGGCATACACCTTCAATAGGACTTACTGCAAATTTTTACTTTGCCTCTAGAACAAACACTTTATCGTTTTCCCTTACTCTTTCAGAAACTTTTATACCAACAAGCCTGTCTTTTTTTGCTTCTTTAATTTCTTTGTGATTAATCTGCATTGAAGTTAATTCCTGTTCAAGGAATGTTGTAGCGCCTTCAAAAACAATTTTTCTTCCAATAGAAATATTTTCAATTAACTTAACCTCAGCAACACCAACATTAACATAATATTTTTTCACTATTCCAATCATAATTTTTCTTTGAGTTTGTTTACTTCCTTGCTTATCAGTTAAATCATTTCCATCAGGTTTGCGAAGAAAAAAACCAGTTGAAAAACCACGGTTGTAGCTTTTTGAAAGCTCTTCATTCCAAAGTTCTATTTTCTTTTTTGAAAAAGTTTTATTTGCAACAGAATCAATAGCTTCCCTGTAACACTTAGTTGTTACAGAAACATAATCGCTTGGTTTTGTTCTGCCTTCAATTTTAAGAGAAGCCACTCCTGAAGCGATTATTTTATCCAAAAACTCAATTGTCTTCATGTCCTTCGGAGACAAAATAGTGCTCCCCCTTATTTCAAGCTCTTTCTTTTCAAAATCAGGCGCATGACCATCAAGGAAATAAGCACGCCTGCAAACCTGCAAACATTCCCCTTTATTGGCACTTTTCCCAAATAACTCATGACTCATAAAGCACCTTCCAGAAACTGCAATGCACATTGCACCATGAACAAAAATCTCAATTTCAACACCAATTTTTTTAGCATTAGCAGTTATTTTTTTTATCTGGTTTAAAGAAAGTTCCCGCGCAAGAACAATTCTTTTTGCACCTAAATCCTTATACTGCTGTAATGCAATCGAGTTCCCGATACTGGCTTGAGTGCTTATATGAGGCTCTAATTTTAGTTTTTTTGCAATTGAAAGAACGCCCAAATCAGAACAAATAACTGCATCAACTTTTGCCTTTTTTGCAGCAGAAAGAACTTTTTCCATTGCTTTCATTTCTTCCTCAAACACAACAGTATTAAGTGCAAGATAACCTTTCACTTTATTTTCATGCAAATAAATCATTAATTTTTTCAGTTCAGGTGTTTTGAAATTAGTTCCAAGGTCACGCATATTGAAACCTTTAACCCCAAAATAAACCGCATCAGCACCGTTTTTTACAGCGGCAATTGCACAAGAAAAGCTTCCAACACCCACAAGTAATTCTGGTTTCTTTTGCATGAAATCAACTTAGTTTTTAATAATTGAATTTCTGTAATTTTCAAGAACTTTTGAATCAAGTTTTTTTAATTCTGGTTTTGGTTCGGAAAGTCTTTTTTGTATTTCTTCTTCGCTAATAAGTAAGTCAATTGTTTTATTTTCTAAATCAATTTTTATTTTTTCACCATTTTTAACTTTTCCGATTAATCCGCCTACTGCACTCTCGGGTTCAACATGACCAATGCTTAATCCCTTTGTAGCGCCTGAAAATCTACCATCTGTTATTAATGCAACATCTTTGTCAAGGTTTAATGCAGAAATTGATGCTGTCGGGTAAAGCATTTC
>JANLGZ010000112.1 GCA_024653905.1 archaeon | reverse complement strand
GCAAGAATTGCAGTAATTGTTCCGGTGTTTCGTTTTCCTGCCAGTATCATTACCCATTTTCCTTTGAAATACGGGTGCGGGATTTTTTCAATTACTCCGATTGAATCTTCATTATATTCCTTTCCGCTTGGTTTTGAACTTAATGACCAATTTCCTCCGGAAGGAACAAATTTTATAGGTAAATAATTATTCACTTGTTCAGCAAGTTTATTTGTAACAGGACCCCCAAGAATAATTAAATTTGAATTTTCATTTTTAAGATCTTTAACCATTGTATCAAGAAATACTAATGGCAATTCAAACCCTTGTGTGTTTGCACCTAAAAATGCAGTAAGCTCAGCAGCAAGATGCCCGTCCCTTGCTCTTGCTTTGTAAATGCCGTGAGGATCAGGGCTTCCAACAACTATTTTTGCTGAGAAGATTCCTTTTTTTGTAAAATCATTAAGAAATTCTGTTGCCTCGCTTTCAAAATTATCTCTTTTCAGAATTTTTGATTTTTTTTCAATAATGTTCTGGTTTGGAACTATTGCAAATGAATCAGCCGAAGCAGAATAATACTTTGCTAATGCTCCGTTTCTTTCCTCAGTTTTTTCAATGCTGATAAGGTTCGAGTTTTTCAATTGTTTAATATAGTAATAAACTTTCTGTTCATTGATTCCGAGTTCTTTTGAAATTTCAGCTGGGAAAGCAGGCTTCTCTATTAGTTTTTCAAATATTCTCCAGCAGTCAGGATTAAGCAACGGCCTTAGTTCAGCAACCTTGCTGATTACTTTAGTTTGCAATTCTACTTTGCCTTCTTTTCCTTCAATTATAATCTTATCCGCAAAAATCACCCTTAATATTTTAATACTAGTTTGAGTATTTTTATAATAATAGTATCGTTTTCCTTTAAAAGCTTTCTTATGTTCGTTTTAATGTTATGTGTGGTATTATAGGTATTAAAGGAAACAATGCTACTGAGAAAGCATTCTTTGGTTTGAAGATTCTTGAATACAGAGGTTATGATTCATGGGGTGTAGCTTATCCATCCAATAATGGATTTTCAGTGACGAAAAAAGTAGGTCACATTAGTAATTCTGAGCCTTTTTCTTCGGGGTCCAATATTGCAATAGGTCACACCCGTTGGGCTACCCATGGCAATGTTTCTGAAAAAAATGCGCATCCTCATCTTTCAATGGACGGTAAAATCGCGCTGGTTCATAATGGTATAGTTGAAAACTTTGCTGAAATAAAAAAATCATTGATAGAAAAAGGCTTCATTTTCAAATCAGATACAGATTCTGAAGTTATTGTAAATCTGATTCAGGAAAAAATGAAATCAGAAAATTCTTTTGAAGAAGCAGTAAGGAAATCTCTTTTGGAAATTGAAGGAAGCTTTGCAATTGTTGCAGTTCATTTAGGCGATGATAAATTAGTGTGTGCAAGAAACGGTTCTCCTTTAGTTCTTGGTTTTGGAGATTCTTATTTTGTTGCTTCTGATGCAACTGCATTTATTGGTGAAACAAAAAAAGTTTATTTTTTGAATGATAATGAAATGGTAGTAATTTCTCTGGAACCAAAAGTTTTTGATATTTCTTCAGGAAAAGAAATCAGTTTTGAAACAAAAGAACTCACCTGGAATTTTGAGCAGGCTCAGAAAGGTCAGTATCCTCATTTTATGTTGAAGGAAATTTCCGAACAGTCAAAAACATTAAACCTGGCTGTTGAACAGCCAAAAGAAAAACTTGATGAATTAACAAGTCTTCTCAAGTCATCTGAAAAAATATTCCTGATAGGATGCGGTACCTCTTATCATGCGTGTATTGCGGGTTCGTATTTTTTCAGTAATGCCGGTTTGCATGTTGAAACCGTTCTTGCGTCGGAATTCCAGCGAGTGGAAAATTTTCTGAATGAAAAAACTCTTATTGTTGCTTTAAGCCAGAGCGGAGAAACCGCTGATTTGTTGTGTGCGATAAAATCTGCAAAAAAGAAAGGGGCAAAGATTGCTTCGATTGTTAATGTAATGGATTCTTCTTTAATGAGGATATCTGATGTTTCTCTTTTGATGAATGCGGGTCCTGAAATTTGTGTGCTTTCCACGAAAAGTTACACCAGTCAGCTTGCAATTCTTCTTCTTCTTGCTTATTCAATTGCCGGAAAAGCAAATGAAGCAAAGCAATTAGTAAAAGAAACCGCTTCCAAAATCGAATTATTAATTTCTTCTTCTGAAAGTGAAATGGAATCTCTTGCTGAAAAACTGGCGGATAAAAAAAATATTTTTATTATTGGGAGGGGTGAAGCTTTTCCTGCCGCTCTTGAATCTGCCTTGAAAATTAAAGAGGTTAGTTATATTCATGCCGAAGGTTTTGCGGGTGCAGAATTAAAACACGGTACAATTGCATTGATTGAAGAAGGGACTCCTGCGATTGTTCTCTGCACTCCTGAAACCCGTGCAGAAGTTCTTAGTAATGCCATTGAAATGAAAAGCAGAGGTGCACTAATAATTGGAGTTGATTCCAAAGAACATTCTGAATTTGATTTTAATATTATTGTTCCAAATTGCGGTAATGCTGATATAATTTCTCTCGCTATTCCAATCCAGTTATTAGCCTATTATCTGGCTTTAAAGAAGGGTCTTGATCCTGATAAACCGCGTAATTTAGCAAAAAGCGTTACTGTAAAATGAGTGATTATAAAATGAGTGAAAGAAAATTATTCGGAACTGATGGAATCAGAGGAAAAGCCAATTATTATCCAATGACTCCTGAGGTTGCTTTGAGAGTAGGAAAGGCTGTTGCCAGCGTTTTCAGAAATAATGGGAAACACAGTATTGTTATCGGTAAGGACACAAGGCGTTCAGGCTATATGCTGGAAACCGCTTTAACATCAGGAATAGTTTCTATGGGTGTTGATGTTCTGCTTGTGGGACCGATGCCTACTCCTGCAATTGCAAAACTAACTACTTCTCTTAGTGCTGATGCAGGAATTGTTTTAAGTGCTTCTCATAATCCCGCGGAAGATAATGGCATAAAAATTTTTGATTCTGAAGGGTACAAGTTAGGTGATGAAATTGAACATAAAATTGAAGCCATTGTTCTTTCGGGTGAAGAAATAAAAAGTTCTGATGGCGTTGTAGGGAAAGCTTTTCGTGTTGATGAGGCACAGGGGCGTTATATTGAATTTGCAAAATCCACGGTAAAAAACATTCATCTTTCAGGGATGAAACTGGTTTTGGACTGTGCTAATGGAGCGGGCTATAATGTTGCCCCTAAAATTTTTTCTGAATTAGGTGCTGAGGTAATTACTTTATTCAACAAGCCTGACGGAAACAACATTAATGATGGTTGCGGTGCTCTTTTTCCTGAAAAAATGAGCCAAGCTGTAAAAGAACACAAAGCAGATTTAGGCATTGCATTAGATGGTGATGCGGACAGGGCTATTGTATGCAATGAATTGGGGGAAATAGTTCATGGTGATGCCATTCTTGCCCTTGCTGCGGTTGAATTGAAAAAAAGAAACAAGCTCACAAATAATTCTTGCGTTATAACAATCATGAGTAATTTGGGTTTGCATAAGTTCCTTGAACAAAATGGAATAACGCCTGTTTCAGTAAATGTTGGCGATCGTTATGTGATTGAGGAAATGCGAAAAAACAATTATTCTTTTGGCGGAGAACAATCTGGTCACATAGTTTTCAGGGATTATACAACAACAGGTGACGGAATAATTTTCGCGCTTCAGTTAATGAGATTAATGAAAGTTACAGAAAAGAAACTTTCAGAATTAGTATCTCCATTAGAATTTTTCCCGCAAATATTAGTGAATGTTAAAGTAAAAGAAAAAAAAGATTTTTCACAAATGCAAGAAGTAGAGGAAAAAATAAAAAATGCCGAAAAAGAATTGGGTTCTGATGGAAGAATTATTGTCCGTTACAGCGGTACAGAAAATATTGCAAGAATAATGGTTGAGGGAAAAAACGAGAAAACAATAAAAAAAATTGCTGATTCTGTTGCTTTGGCTATTTCAAAGGAGATCGGAGAATGATCGAAATTCTGCTTAAGGAAGCTGAACGGCTTTTGGAAAAAAATATTCCTTTTGAATTCTGGAAACTTATTGAACTTGCTGAAAAGGAAATGCAAAAGCTGCAACCAAAAACAGAAGGTTATGTAGAAAACGGGGTGGTTGTTGATGGCAATCTTTCTCTTGGAAAAGGTTCTGTTGTAAAAGCAGGTTCTCGCATAGAGGGAAATGTTTTTGTCGGAAACAACTGTGTAATAGGCCCTAATGCGTACTTAAGACAAGGCACAATTATAGCTGATAACTGCTTTGTAGGAACCTCTGAGATAAAGAACTCGATTATTCTAAACAATTCTAAAATCCCTCATTTTTCCTATGTTGGAGATTCCGTTATTGGAAAAAACTGCAATCTTGGTGCGGGAACCAAAATAGCTAATCTCAGGCATGATAATAAATCAGTAAAAGTGAATCTTAATGGCTCTAAGATTGATTCCGGAAGAAGAAAATTAGGCGCCCTGCTTTTTGATAATGTAAAAACAGGTGTAAATTCAACAATAAATTGTGGTGCAATTATTTCAAAAGATTCAAAAGTTCTTCCTAATGAATTCAGAAAATAATTGTGTTTTTAAATTAGCTTAGGTTCTACAAATTTTATTGCGAAATTATTTTCCCATTAACCGCATCAATAAGAACTGTTCTTTCTTTTGCATCCACTGAAAGCACAATATGCCACACTGGTTTGTAAAGAGCTTCTGTTTTTTTCACTATAACACTTGGCCAGAGTTTTTTAAGTGATTCTGCTGCTTCTTCTTTGGAATAATTTTCCCTTTCCATGCTCAATGCTTCTGCTTTTACAAAAGGAAGAGATGCAATTGAAGATAACATTTCATGTTTTTCGTTTGGAGGCAAATCAATTTTTTCTTTTACCCAGTAAATTATTTTTCCAGTTTTTTTATCAGTAATTTTTTCAATCATTGATTTTTCCATGAGTTTTTGCAAAACTCTTCTGATTTTTGCTTCTTCTAATTCTGTTTGAGCCATTATTTCTTCAATTAAAAGTTCTTTTTTCGAAAGCACGTTCATAACCAGCACTTCTTCTTCATTAAGCTCGCTTAAATTTCTCAGTCCTTTTGATTCAATAAAATTTCCATCCTTAAAATGCACAAATTCTCCGCTTATTGAATTAATAAAACATTCCCGAGAAATGAATTCTTTGCCTCTTGTCATAACATCAAATTTTACTCTCCACATAGGAAAATATTTGATTTGTATTGATTCTATTCTGTCAGCATTCCCAAGCAAACCGAATAACTTTTTTTTCCTGATTTTTTGAACAATAAGCCTCGCATGCTCTTCAGGAATTCTTTTAGGAAGCGACAACAATTCAACAGGCACACTTTCTCTTTCTTCTTCTGATTCATTATCTTCTTCAGAATTCTCACTTGTTTCATTTTCTTTATCCTCTTCTTCTGATACTTCATCTTCTTCATTTTCATCTTTTTCTTCTTCTGTTAATTCATCAATTGCATTTCCCTGAACATAACCTTCAACCATTATGCTGGTTTCGCCAACTATAAATCCTTTTTCTTCGAGTTTTCTGAGAACATTTTTTACATTAATATTAGTATTATATTTGTTGTTCAGGGTCTCTACAGCTAATTGTGCTTTTTCAATATCCACAGTTTCTTCTCTTTCAACATCTTTTGCAATCATTCCAACTGCAATTTTTTCAACTTGTCCTTCCTCTAAAGATTCTGAAAATCCTGTTGTTTCAGCATCTCTGCCCTCATGCTGACTTTTTCTTGGTCTTATTCCCATTACAAATGCTCTTGATGTTTCTTCACGCCTATCCCCGGTTACTGCTACTCCTACAGGGAGTGTTTTGATGAAATTTGAAACTCTATATTTCTTTGGAATAATGGTTGGTGTTCTTTTGAATACTGCTTTAATATCATCATCAAAAATCAGTTTGTGAGTCATTATAACATCTAATTGACTCAAAACTTTTGTGTTAATAGCTGAAGGTTGCTGTGTAGCAAACACCAATGAAAGCCCAGGTCTTCTTCCCTGTTTTACATATTCAATTAGCCCTGCTGTTGCTGCAGTTCTTTCATTTCCGCTTGGGATTAAAGTGTGTGCTTCATCAATAAACAGCCAGGTTGGTGGAATTTCTAATTCAAGAAGCTCTTCCATGTTCAGTTCTTTGAACTGGTTTGCTGCTTCTTTTCTTGTTGAAATTTTTCTTGCAGCTAATAATCTTCTTGCTAAAATTCCAATTACTAATGCTGTTACATTATCATCCAAAAATGAAGTGTCAAGAACAGTCATTTGTCCGGCTCTTGAAAGTTTTCCGAGTGGAGTTCCTTTTGAATCGAAAATTCCCCATGCTTTTGCAGCTTCAAACCTGCTTGAAATTGCTCTTATTGAATCTGGCTTGTAACCTTTTTCTTTTCCGTTTAATTCAGCGTCCGTTTCCAAACAAGTTACTAAATCATCAATTGAAAAGTTTTTTCTTTTTGGAGGAATTTTTTTGTTTGTTTCTTTTTGTTTGTAGCCTTTTTCAACTTTTTTCAAAACCTTATCAAGTAATAATCCTGAAACACTAAATCTATCAATTCCAAATGTTAATGCCCAGTCTTCTCCTGTTAATAATGATGGTTGTATTGCAAATCCTGCATCGTAAGTTGATTTTGGAACTTCTTTTTTAACTCCTTCAGGAATGAAAACCTTCATGTTAGTTAATCCCTGAGGTGCCATACCCCACTTAATAAGTTTCTCAACTTCCTTTTCTTCTTTGTTTGGATATCTCATTGACCAGAATACTCCAATTGGATCAACAACAATAATTCCCACGTTTTTGTTTTTTTCCGCAAGTTCCTCTGCTATTACTCCAAGAACATATGATTTTCCCGAGCCCCTTGCTCCGCATACAAACACAACGTGCGGATTTAAAGAATCCAAATAAACATCTTGGAATTCGTGTTCTGTTTCCTGAACCTTTCCAATTTGTAATGCAGCTTCATACCCGAATTTTTTGTATATGTTTGCTTTTCTCCCAATAAAAACAGCATTATTTTCCTTGTCTTCTAAAAATTCGAGTTTTTCTCCGACAGGAATTGTGTTTATTCCTTCTGCAGCAGTTTCTGCCTTTTTCAAAATAATATTTTTAATTTCTTCCTTATCAGGTTTTTCTTCTTCGTCTATTTCCTCAAGTTCTTCTTTTAGAGGATCTTTAGCATCAGAATCAATTATGAGATTTTCATCTTCATCAGTGTCATCCTTTTCTAATTCATCTTCATCAGGTTCTTCATCTGATTCTTCTTCATCACTTTCTTCTTTTTCTTCTTCTGTTTCATCTTCTTCAGAATCTTCTTTGCCTTGTTTTTTACTTTTTTTAGTTTCTTCCTCTTCACTTTCTTCTTCATCGGATTCTTCTTTCTCATCCTCTTCATCGGATTCTTCTTCTTCATTTTCTTCCTCTTCAGGAGTTTCTTCTATTTCCTTTAGTTCTTTTTCATCAACATCATCACTTTTTTCTTTGCTTTTTTCATTATTTTCTTTTTCTTCTTCTGTTTCTGCTTCTTCATCTTCTTCAGAATCGTCTTCTTCATCGTTGTCTTCTTCAGAATCTTCTTCCTCATCCTCAATCGGATCGTTCTTGTCAACCATTTCTTTGAGTTTAATAGTTTTTTCAGTACCTAAAACCTCGTCAAAAAGATCAGTATCCTCAGATACAATGGTTTCCTCTATTCTTTCATCCTCGCCAATAGGTCTGGATTCTTCATTTTCCTCTTCCAAAGGAGGTTCTTCCGCAATTTTTCTTTTAGCCATGATTAACCCAATTATTAAGTGATTAAAGAATATATTTGTTGCTATACTTGAGAGCTTAATGTTAAACAGGTTTATTTTAGTAGTTTGAAATTACGCATTATTTTTTTGCATTACTAATCAATGCTTTTCTGAAACAATTCGCACAGGAAATTAACGATTTCGTTTTTTTTGGTTTTCCATAATCAGTTCTATAAAACTAGTATAGGCTGCAATAGCTGAGTCAATTTTTTGGTGTTTCGCTAATTCGATTCGAATTCTAGCATTTTTATTGTGTGTGCTTCCGTTGGTTGCCATAATTCTGTCATGCATTTCCTTGGCTTCTATAAGCAGGTCAACATCCTTTTGGGTTAAATGAATGGATTCAAAAAGAGCCTGCAATTGTTTTGATGTAGCGCCTCTCTCTTTTGCTTTTTCAACAAGTGTATTCAAAAACTCTCTTGTACGGCTAAGTTCATCCAAGCTTTTGCCTCCAAGCCATTCCACGGGTTTAATCTTGGGCTGTTCAGTAAAATGCCTAGTTGTTGGTTGGATTCCGCTTCCATGCGGAATTGTTTTTTCAGTAACAGGCTTGTATTCTGATGGAACCTTTACTGTATGGACTCTTTGTTCTGATGGCCCATTTGGAGGAGTATTTGCATTAGAACCGTATCCTTCTGTGCCCTTTACCATAAGGCCTTTTTGTCCTGATGGACCGTGAGTTTGAAGGGTATTTGGTGGTGATGCCCCTAAGAAGTTAATTAAGTTACCCAACATTGTCTGGTTGAGTGAATGTGGGGATATGGGATCAGGGTTTGAGAAATGGTGTAGAAGCTCGATCATATCGGGCTTTCTAGCAGGCGGTTTTCTAGCAGAACGGTTACGGATTGGTTTTGTACCAGATTGTTTCCTTTGAGGCATAATCCTAATTCGGTTACTTGGCATATTATACTAATCGTTCCATTTCAATAAAAAGTTTTGCTCTGCAAGATTAGTTCTTTCAAGCCTAGTGATTAGGTGTTTCTTTTTCCAATGCCTGCTTTGTCAGACCTTGTAAGAATAGATTAATATTCTTGTAGAGACATATTTTCATTTCGGAGACTCGAAAGTATGCTGTTTTGGAATGGGATTTTTATTGGTTTATGTGTGTTCTGTTTGCAAAAAAAAGTTTACTACCGGCCTGCCGAAGGATTGGCAGAGACATTTGTCCGGTCATCATGGAGTTTATGCTAAACTCATTCGAAAAAACGAAACCCGAGAAAACGAAGTAATGTTTTACGGTTAAAATCTGGTTTTCAGAATAATGATTATGTTTTTAGTATTCCTGTTATACTATTCCCTTTCATTAATCTCTTTTTTTGATTTTCTGTAAAGCTCTAATTTGGCTTTCCACTAATTATCTTTCTTGGATTTCCCAGATAAGTCTTCCTTTGTTGTATTCATCAATCGCTTTTACAAGACCTGTGTTTCTTATTCGGTTCTCCATTTCGCGTATTAGTTTTTCTCTCTGGTTGATGTTTTGGTAAACCATATTTTCTCTAAGTTTTTCTATAGGTACTTTCACGCCTTGCTTCGCATAATCTTTTAGGGCTTTATCATGTTTTCCTCTTCCAATTTCCTCAATGGTGTTCTGTATTCTTTGAATTTCATGTTCCCATTGTTTTGCTTGAATAATAAGGTCGATGTCACGTGGCTGAATAGTAATGTTCTCTCCTTTTCTAAGCAGGTCTTCAAGGTATGGTTTTGCTCTTTGTAATGTTTCAACATCATCCAGAACGCGTACTGAAACATTGTATTTTGAAACAGGGAATGAAATATTCTCAAATTTGGTTTTTTCAAGCCGTACCCTGCCGCGGTTATTGTTTCTGTCTGCCTCAAATTCATCAAGTGCCTTACGTTTGCGCTTTATTGCATCAGCTCTGGTTTCCTTTCTCGGGATACGTATTTTTATTTTAGGCAAACTTTTTTTGGCAGAAGCAGCTTTTCCTTTTAAGTAATTGGTAACTCTGGTTGCAGAACGTGTCCTTTGTGATTTTGCAGGCAGGGTAATTCTTGGTTGAGTTGAATCATTTTCTTTCCTCCTTTGAAATATGGCGCGTGTTCTTTGCCCAAAAGTTGGAGTTTTAACTTTAATTGCTGGTTCAGCAGGATTAACTGTAACAGGTCTTGTTGTTGGAGTTGCAGTTGGCGGAGCAACAGGGGGCTTCTTTGTTCTTTGGAATAAACCACGGACTTTCCATATGCTCCTTTTCAAAAGACCTGGTTTAGGAAGAGTAAGGGGGATATCTTCATATGAAAGTTCATGCCCTTTCATCCTCTCTCGTATTGCATCTTTGCGTTCCATTTCGTCTTGGCGTCTCATTTCCTCTTGCATTTTCTTATATTCTGTTGCCGCAATATTTCGTGTTCTTTCCCGTTCTGTTGCCCTATTCTTTCGCATATCTTCTGCTTGTGCTTTTTCCCTGTCTGGTTCTGTGAGTTGAAGTGGTGGTTTATATTCTGGGAGATGCAATTTTTCTCCTTCATGTGGAACAATAAGCCCTTTCATCCGCTCCATCTTTTTTTTTCGGGCCTCCTGTGCCGCATCAATTGTTTGTTCAAAATGTCTTGCTGATTCTCTTAGATCAGGATGGTTAGGGGTTTTAGTTGAATGTCTTACGGGCATATAAAAGTATACTGTTTTTTGACATTTAAAGCTTTGCAATATTTTCAGTAGCCTTATTTTTAGTATTACAAAAAGTTTTTCTAAATTTAACTTTCACGGGGTTCATTGTTCAAGTCTTTTTCGTAATCTGCTTGCAAGCCCAGGTTGTTCAAGTCTTTCGGCTTTTCTATTCAGCGCAGCAGCTCTAGTTCTCATTATTTCTCTTTCTAATTCAATCCCTTCTTTTAACCCACTAGGAGAATGACTTGTTGCCACATGATTTTTAGCATCAGTTCTAAGAAGGCCCGCATCCTGTCTTGCAGTATATAATTTATTTGCTCTTCTTGCTTCAAATTTTTTTAAGAAATTGATTGCCATACGTCTTATTCTTCCAGGCATACAGAATAAACCGCGAACACACTATTTAATTGTTTTCTTCTAATTTTTCTTTGAAATATTCTATTGTAGATCGCATTCCTTGCATAGTGCTTTGGACGATATGTCTTGTGATTTCATTTTATAAATCTGGGTTTTGCTTATATAATTCATCAAATCTTTTTTTTGTTTTTTTAATGTTATCATGCACTGCATTAAAATCAGAGATTAGTATTTGTAGTGCCTGTTTTTTGGTTAGTTTATGTTTTTTTTGCAAACGGTTAATTGCCCTGTTTAAGTTTACTTCTTGGGAAACATCTTTTTCTAGCAAAAGCCTTCCAATATATGGTCTTGGAGTTGCTACTGCATGTACTACTTCAATACGCATTTTGACTCCTGCTTCATTTGTCATGCCTTTGTATTTGCCAGGAAAATTTTTATAGTAATATTCTAATCTTTTCCTGAATGACTTTAACGTAGCAGGAACACGCTTTTTTATCATACCTTAAAATTAAGTCTTGAGTTTTATTTATAACCTTCCTTTAAAGAAAGATTGAAAAATCACAAATGTCTTTTACAATAATTATTCATTATGTCTTTGTCTCCACCGAAAACAAATTAGTTGGTGGTGATAAAAACCTGTAGGTTAGATACATAGAACAACAAGAAAACGTATGCCTGATTCGAGAATCGTCGCATCCACAGTATTATTCCCGCTCAACCTATGTGTGATTGCAATAATTGATGAGTTCTGATGATTTTTATCACTGTTTTTTTATTTTGCTTTAGGCGGTGATAATTCATTTAACATATTTTGTATATCCTGCAAAGAATTTTTCAAATGTTTTTTTGTATTTATCTAGAAATATTCTTTCTAAATTGTTTGTGTATCCTCTATGAAAGTCTTCCAGTGCTTTTATGTAGGATTCTCTTTGTGTTTTTCTGATTATCAGCGGCGGATAATTTTCATTTGCAAGTATTGCAGTAACAATAAACCTTCCCACTCTGCCATTTCCATCTGCAAAAGGGTGAATTCTTTCAAATTTACCGTGGAACAAGGCTGCTGCCTGTAGGGGGTGTAAATTTTCAGAGTTGTTTTCATGCCGTTCGAAAAGTTCATTCATTTCCTTTTCAACTTTTTCTGGGGGAGTTAATTTAATTGTTGAACCCACTATTTCATTTGGGAATTGTTTGTATCCTGTTCTTTGGTCAATGTTTTCCATCAGCATTTTGTGCATTTTTATTATGTCTTTCTCGTTTACCTTGAATTTTCCTTTCAGTATTTTTTCCATAACTTCTCTTGAGTTTTTTGTTTCCCAGATTTCCCTGAGATCCTTTCCTTGCATTGAACGGTTTTCAAACATGACTATTGCAACATCCTTAAGAGTAAGAGAACTGCCTTCTATTGCGTTTGATTCATAAGTGAAGTTTGCTATGAACCTGTCAAACACGTCTTTGTATTGTTCTGCCGAAAAATTTTTCACCAAATATTGGTATTCAACTTTCATTTCTTCAATTTTTTTTATCTGTTCTCTTGTATAAACCGAGTTTGCAGTATAATTTTTTAGGGCGAAGTTTGAATAGGCTTCTTTTTCTTTTTCCAGGAAAAAAATTTTGTATTTTTTTTCAAGTTCTTTAACGTTTCCTTTTTTATCCAAAAGTTTCTGTAAAGTAATCACTTTGCCGTTTGGCAGTCTAAGGGATTTCATGAGGTAGAAATATTTATTCTTCTTTATTGTTTTCTCTGAAATATAAACCATAAAACATTAGTTAACCTTACAATATTTAAATATATGTTATTATGTAAGGTTATCTCATTCCCACTCAATTGTTGCTGGTGGTTTGTGGGTTACATCTATCATTACTGCGCCGATTCCTTTAATTTTCATTATTTTTTCAACCATTTCTTCAAGAATACTTTGTCCTAATTTTGCAAATTTCGCGGTCATTGCTTCTTTGGAATACACGGGTCTCAGTACAATTCCTTCTCCTTTGTTGTTAAAATTTACTGGTAAAAGCACAACTGGGAATTGCCAGATTTCTTTCATTAATCCTTTTTCAGCAATTATTTTCATAACAATTGCATCTGCTTTCTGAAGTTTTTTTGTTCTTTCTTTTGTAAGGTAAGCTTTTTCAAGTTCAATTTTTGTGATTTCTTTTGGTTCTACAAGATAAACAACCCTGTTCACTGAAGCAAAAGCATTTGTAACTGTTGTTGAAGCTTCTTCCAGTTCATTATAATCAAGTTTTCCCTGCAAAACAACAGCGTTTGAATATGTTCTGTTATCGCCCTGCACACCAACAGCCTTTACTGGAAGTACTTTGGCAGAATACCCCATTGCCATTGTTTTTTCATTTATTTTTTTCTTCAATTCCATATTTGTTTTTTCTTTTCCTTCACTGCAAAGAATCCTTATAGCTAACCCCGGACCTGGAAAAGGGTGTCTTTCAATCAAAGGCTCAGGCAAACCTAATAGTTTTCCGAGTTCGCGCACCTCATCTTTGTAAAGCTGATTAAGCGGTTCAATTACTTTTCCTTCCTCCATCATTTGCATAATAATAGGTGCACGATTATGGTGTGTTTTAATAGTTTT
>JANLGZ010000108.1 GCA_024653905.1 archaeon | reverse complement strand
CAAAAAAAGGATTAGAAACCTACTCCTCCTACTGTTTGGAAAAATAATGTAAAATAAGGTTTGGCTTAAAATTAATATTCGGCTTTGAAAACCGCAAGTTCTTCAAAGAAAGTTCTTTTTTTAGCAACAATTTTGTGCTTAAATCCCATTGATTTCAGAGTTTTTTCAGTTTCTTTGTAACCATTTAAATCGGTCTGCAGAAAAAAACAAACCCCTTCTTTTTTCAGGTGTTTTGGGAATTGTTTGAGAAACCTATCTAATGTTTCTCTTCCTTTTTTCCCGCCGTCCAAATCTAAGTATTTTATTTCATCACTGATTACATATGGGGGGTTAAATATTATGGTGTCTGCTTTTTTTCCTGAATAGTTTTCAAACAAATTTGATTTTAAAACAGAGATTTTTTTTGCAAACCCTGCTTGTTTGCAATTATTTTTTGTTGATTCAAGTGCATTTTCATTAAGGTCAATAGCAGTTACTTTTGAAGCACCCTGCATTAACGCATTTATTGATTGTATTCCTGAACCGCATCCGACATCAATTACAAAAGAATTTTTTGCAATTTTAATATACTCTGCTAAAAAATAAGAATCTTCAGAGGGGTAATAAACTGTTTTTGAACACGAATATTTTTCGTTTCTGAAAAGAAAAACACTATTGTTCTGTTCCTTCATTAGAACAGGCCTCTATTTCAGGGTGTTTATTGCAAAAGTCTTTCTTTAAATTTGTTAAAGAAGTTGTTTCTTCACAATCAATCAAAAATATTCCTCCTGGGGGAATTTTTGTCAATCCTAAATCTTTTGCAGTATTTTCTGCATTGTTAAGTAAAACATCTTTCTTTTCTATGCAGGTTATGAATGAATTAGCATCAATACTTGTTCTTCCCAAAGCAACATCTAATTCAAACTGGCTTAAAGGCGTTCCGTAATGTTCGCTTAGTGTTCTACAACCCATTATTTCAGGAATTGTAATGATTTCCTCATCTCCTTTGAATGGATTGTTGCAGTAAATTCCTGTGATTTTTTGTTCAAGTTCAGCATATTTATTTTGTTCGCCTGCACAGGTAAGGAAAAGATTTCCAATAATCGCATTTTCATCTCTTGAAACAAGTTGTGCAAAACTGAATTTGAAATCAACGATTTGATTAAAATCATTCATAAAATCATAAAACGTATTTTTTGCATTGATACTTTCGTTTGAATAATAATCATCAAATTGAACTATTGTTGGTTTTTCTGAATTGCAAAATTCAACAGGTTTTTCAATATAATAACTTGGATAATAAGTATTTTCATTCAGGTTTAATTCGGGTGCAATGTACCTGTTGTTTTGTATTTTGAAAACTCCGTCAAAATTTGTTTTAGTTGAAGGATAGAATTTTATTTTTTCAGCATCAATAAGTGCAGTTGGGAGAGTTTTAAGATTAAACTGCTGCTGTAATGCCTTTCCTTCCTCTGAATTAATTTCCACTTCAGTTATTTTGTATGGGATTTGCCTTATAATAAAAAGTTCTTCTATTGTGTTTGTTTTTCTGCACGCAATACAATCATTCGCATAAACCATTGTAATCGGAACGGTTCTGTATTCAGTATCATTAACATTCAAATCAGGAGTAATTGTGTTTGGGTTTTCAGACTGAGGAAAAAATAATATGTTGGCTCCAAAGCCGATTAAAAGTCCAAGTAAAACAAGCATTGCCATCAAGTAAACTGGCATTCCTGTATTTTTTTCAGGTTTTTTTGTACCGGTTTTCATGAACTGTTCTTTATTAAGTGTATTTTGAACAGTTGCCTGATTAGTTTCTTCAGTTTTTTTCATTTCTTTGTTCTCGGGCATTTGCATCAACCATATATGTTTTTTGTTCTTTATCGATTATGTTAGAGAAATTTTATAAAAGGTGGGTATATTGTTAGTTGATTCACATTGTCACTTGGATTGGTTCAAAAATCCTGCTGAAATAATGGAAAACGCAAAAAAAAAGAATGTGGAACTGGTTCTTTCCAATGCAACAGGCAAAAAGAGTATTGAGGCAAACCTGCTTCTTGCTGAAAAATTCCCAAATGTAAAAATTGCTCTGGGAATTCATCCTGTTGATTTGCTTAAAATGAGTGAAACTGACCAAAAAGAGGCTTTTGAACTGATTAAAAATAACCTTTCAAAAGCAACAGCTATTGGAGAAATAGGCCTTGATCATAAATATGCTGACGAAACCCAAAAAGAGTTTCAGGAGCATTTATTCAGGCATTTTGTGGATTTGGCTATCTCGAACAATCTCCCTTGTGTTGTGCATGCAAGGTATGCTGAAACCCAGTGCCTTGACATTTTAGAGGGAATGCAGGCTAAAAAAGTGCTTATGCACTGGTTTACTAACAGCAAAAAAACATCTACTCGTGCAGTTTCTTTAGGTTATTACCTTTCCTGCGGTCCGATTATACTGAATGATTTACCCTCAGCAGAGATTGTAAAGGAAACACCTCTTGAAAACCTTTTATTGGAAACAGATGCTCCTGTTTCTTTTAATGGAGAACAATCTGAACCTTCCTGGATTCCGAAGGTTTGTGAGAAAGTAGCTGAACTTAAAGGGGTTGATTTTGAGGTTGTTTCAGAGGTTACTGGCAGAAATTTTAATGCTTTGTTCGGTAACAACATTTAAAATAACTTTTCAAACCAATCCTTTAGTATGGCAGTGACAATGTTTTTAGGCGTATTAATTGTTTCATTAATTTTTGGAAATGTATTGTTGTTTTTTGTAGGTTCAGCCAAACCAAGGCAGGTTATTGAGGAAGCTGAGCCTGAAGTTTTGGTTATTCAGCCACAGCAAACCGTTAATTTAATGCCTCTTGAAAAAAAAGTTGAATTAGCACATAAGAGAATCCAGATTATTGAACACCAATTAGAAAGCTCAACCTCTCAAGGAGTAAGTCCTTCTTTCAAAAGAAAGGTTGAATTGCTTGATAATTTTCGTTCAACTGTTGAAGCTGAAATAATCGGTATTAAAGAAATTCTTGCTGAAATACAGGATAATAATATAACTGTAAAATCACGTTCTTTCAGAGGCAATGGAAAAAATAAACCAAAAAAACTTTCCCCTAAAGAACTTCATGCAATGGTTTACAGGTCAAAAGCCTAAATTATAATTTTTTAAATTCTTGTATAACTCGTTTATAATTCTCTTGAATCTAATTGTATTAAGGTGATATTATGGCAAGAATAATTGTAAAAGAAAATAAAGGTCCTATGGAAATAAAAGTTGGTGAAGAATCAAAATGGATTTACATGTGCGGTCTTTCAAAGAACAAGCCTTTCTGTGATGGTGCACATAAAAAAACTTTAGATGAAGAAGAAGACAAAATCTACAAGTACAACGAAGACGGTTCAAGGGAAGAAATAAGCGAGTAAATTATTGCTCATTATTTTTTTTTGCTAAGTTTATTCACTTTTCCTCTTCCATGTTTTTCTAGTTTTTTTATCGCTTGAATTATTTCTAGCGTGCTTTGCAATAATGCTTGCGGCCCCAACACTTGCAACATGGTCATCTGCTTTTGGTTCAAAAATAATTTTTTTATTTTTGACTTTCAAAGGCGCGCCATCTACAATTATTTTTGCACTCATATAATTTGATAATATTTCTGAAATTTTATCTATTGTTTCCGCTTCCAGTTCATTAAGGTTTTTTCCACTATTCCTAACTAAATCAATGAGTTCTGCATTAAGTGTAACAGTTACTGCTCCTAACATTTTTTCTGAAACGATTTTTTCTTTCTTTGCAATATCCCTTGTTTTTTTCGAATCTCTAATTTGTCTCAGTTCATTGTTGTCTGCAAGAACCCCAGAAATTACCATCGGTCCGTCAAATTCGCCTCTTCCTGTTTCATCTATTCCTATACTGAGTTCCTGTTCCAAACCCATTTGTGAAAGAATTTCATCCTTTACTTTAGAAGCATTTTCTCCTTGAATTGAAATTTTTCCAGAAGTATAAAGGGTTATTGTGCACCCTTCATGCTTTGCACGTTTTTCTTCAAAATAATTAGTTGTTTTTCCCTCTTCAAATTTTGTGAGTATTTCTGTTAGTTTATTTTTTTCGCTTTTGCCAAAGTTGAGGGTTTCCTGCATGCTACAATTAGCTCTTTTTTCCTTTAAAAGGTGTCGTCCGTTTGAACCAATATACTGTAAAAATAAACCTAGTAATTGCCTGGTTTTTGCCTATGGGGGGAATATAAATCCTTCCTTAGGGGGTTTCTTATTTGAGTAATGCCTTATTTTTTTAGTTTTGGTTTATGGTGTTTTAATGGTTAAAGTGAAAATTAAAGGTCATGAGGTTGAAGCCTTGTCAATGAAAACTGCTTCAAATAGGAGAGCTTTGCAATTCAAGAATATGATTGTTGAAAAATTAAGGCTTGTTGGGGTTAAAAAAGACGATGTTGAGATTCCTCTTGAATCAATTGTTACAAAAAAGGTTAAAGCGTCAGTTACTTGGTATTCGAAAAATCATAGGATGTATTATTCAAATAATTCCCAGAAAACTTTTATTGAAAACCTTTATCTTTGTTTGAAACTTCTTGAAATTGAAATTAATCAGGTTGTTTCCGGAAAAAAAACCATTACTGAATTTGTTCATGAGTTCCAAGAAGACATTGCTGTTGATGATGAAAGAAAAGATGCGCGTGAGTTTTTGGGACTTGAGCATGATAACCATGACCTTGAAATAATTGATAAAAAATACAAAGAACTTGCGAAAGAATTTCATCCTGATACTCCTAACGGAAGCACTGAGAAATTCAAAAAACTGAACCATGCTCACAAAATTCTAAGGCGTGAATTGCAGTAAAACTATAATTTAAAATTTTAGATCGTTTTTCATCGGAATTTCCCTGATTGTTTTATCTTCTGCTTTCAGTATTCTGTGTGCTATTTTTTTTATGAAATACCTGTCATGCGAAACTGCAAGAATCGCTCCGTCATAATTTAGGAATGCGGTTTCAATTATTTCGCGAGCATCAATATCCAGGTGATTTGTTGGTTCATCTAATAAGAGTAAATTTGGTTTTTCAATGAGAATTTTAAGAAGATTAAGCCTTGATTTTTCTCCCATTGATAATTGTGAAATCGGTTTGAATACCTCTTCATCTGCAATAAAACCCATCATTGATAAGTTTTGCCGAGTTTTTGACATGTCATTCAGTTTAGCATTTATTTCATCATAAAGTGTTGCATTGCTTGTTAAATCTTTTAATTCCTGATCTGCATAGCCTATTTTTGCACGTGAATCAAAAATCAGTTCTCCAAAAAGTGGTTTTATTCTTCCTTCAATTGTTTTGAAAAGAGTGCTTTTTCCAAGTCCATTTTCTCCTATTAGTACTGTTCGTTGTCCTGGAATAATGTTGAGTTTTATGTCATTAATAAGCGGTTTTGTATAACCAACAGATAAGTCCGCTATTTCCAGAACTACATTTGAATCTATTGGAGAAGCATCAAAGTGGGTTTTGAATTGTGATTTATCCAAATCTGGTTTTTCTACAGCTTCGCGTTTTCCCATTTGCTTTTCTCTGTATTTTCCCTGGCTAACTTTCAACGGGCTTTTTCCTATGCGTGCAATTTTGTCTTTTTCATTTGCAAGGTATTTATTTTCAAGAGTATAAGCTGTCTGCTGAGCTTCGAATGTTGCTTCGCGTGCTTTCAAATGAGCAGAATAATTTCCATTATATTTTTTGAGTTTTCCTTTTTCTATTTTTATTATTGTATTGCAAACTCTATCCAAAAAATACCTATCGTGTGTTACCATTAGTACAGTTCCTTTGAATGTTTTCAGATAATTTTCAAGAATATCAAGTCTTTTAAAATCCAAGTGGTTTGTGGGTTCGTCTAATAAAAGAAAATCTGCTTCGGATGATAAAATTTGTGCAAGTGCAATTATTGCTCTTTGGCCTGTTGAAAGCGAGTTGACTTTTTGGCTGAGCCATTCTTCTTTAATTTCAAGTTTTTGTAAAACTGGTTTTAATTTATTCGTGGATTTTGGAGAATGGTGTTCTGCTTTTTTTGCAAGTAATTCTGAATAGCGGTTTGTTATTCTTGTTACTTCTTTATTATCTCCTTCATATAATTTTGGGTCTGCGAGTTTTTTTTCAATTTCTTTTATTTCCTGTTCAAATGTTCCCTGATGATGCATTGTTAACCTTTCATCTATTGTTTCCTGTACTGTTTTAGTCATGTCAAGTTCAATATGCTGAGAAAAGTAAGCAGCTTTTCCTGTGAATTCAATGCTTCCTGTGTAATCAATTTGTCCAAGGATTGCTTTGAGAAGGGTTGTTTTGCCTACTCCGTTTCTACCAATAAGTCCGACTTTGTAACCATCAGCTATTCCAACACTCTCATCGTGGAGTATGTCCATTTTGCCGATATTAATTGAGAGTTTTTTTATTGTAAGTGCCATGTATAAATATCTTAAAGCGACCCATTTAAAACACACTTTTGTGCGGAATCATGAATAATGGCTTTTAGACAACTGAATTTTATAAGTTATAGAGGCGTTTTATTTTGTAATTTCTAATTTTAAGCTTTCCAGTGCAATTCCGTTGTATTGTGTTTTGCTTATTTCTTTGTCTTCATGGAGTATTTTTGCTTTTAGTCCTGCGTCCTGAATTTTTTGCATATATTCTTCTTTCAAGATTGCGCCCCCAACACAGCAGGCTATGAGTTCTTCATTTTCTCTTTGTTCTTTGGTGAGTTCTTCTAAAAGCACGATGTCAGAAACATACATTTTTCCTTTTTCTTTTAATACTCTTTTTGCTTCCCTGAATACTTTTTCCTTGTAAGCTGAGAGATTTATCACACAATTGCTTATTATTACATCAATGGAATTGTCTTCAATTGGAAGTTCTTCGATTTCCCCCAGTCGGAATTCAACGTTTTTATAACCGTATTTTTCAGCATTTTCTTTTGCTCTGTTTATCATTTCCTCAGTCATGTCCACGCCGATAACTTTTCCGGTTTCTCCTGTTTTTTTTGCAGCCAAAAAACAGTCGATTCCTGCCCCGCTTCCCAAATCAAGAACAATATCTCCTTTGTGTATTTCTCCGAGTGCGGTTGGGTTGCCACAGCCAAGTCCCATATTAGCTTCCGGCACGTTTGATAATTCTTTTTCACTGTAACCTATAGATTTTGAAATTTTATCATTAGAACAAGAACAACCTTTTCCTTCTTTTGCAATTTTTTGGTAACTTTCCTTAACAATTTTTTTAATATCTTTAGTCATGCTGGTCAATAAGATTAGATTATACTCTATTTTAAATTCATTGGGGAATTATTTGATTTTATGTTTAGTGCCGTCAGTTCGAACCAAAAGCACGCAAAAGGTCAATCTGTTTTTTTTATATTCCTGGTTTTTTATTATTTTCTGCATCTTTAACGGTTTTCATAATTCTTCTTTCCCGAGTTTCTTGTTTTTTAGAATCTTCAATAAACCAAATGTAATGTCTTTTATGTGAAGGTGAAAGTTTCTTGAAATGTTCTTTTGCTTTTTTATTTTTATTTAATGCTTCTTCTAAATCTTTTGGAATTTCAGGATTCATTTTTCTGGTTATTGGCTTTTCAAAAGCAGTTCCAAGTTTTTCTAATCCGCTTTTTGTCATTTTTTTTTCTTTAATCATTTTTTTTGCTCTCTTCAAATTAAGTTCAGACCAAACGCTTTTCATTTTTCTTGGAGTAAATCTTTGACAGTACTTTTCACTATCAATGCTTTTTACAATTGAATCAATCCATCCAAAACAAATTGCTTCTTCTACAGCGTCATCATAAGGGATGCGTTTTTTTCCTGAACTTTTTTTGTAATAAATAAGCCAAATATCTTTCTTTTTGGAATGGTTTTTTTCCAGCCATTTTCGCCATTTATTGCGGTTGGTCACGTAAAGAGTTTCAGTTATTTCAGGCATTCAAATCCATTAATTTAAGTAGGGAACTTTTTTTACTAGGTAGCTAATGTGCAAACTATACCTTAAGTGTCGTCAGTTCGAACCAAATGAATGCAAAGGTCAATCAATTCCAGTTTTTTTTTAAATGTTAGTTTTTCAGCGCGTGAAAGGATTTATTGTATTGATTTTTGTGTTTGTGAAATCTTTGGTGTTTTCTGTGTATATTGTGTATACTTTGTTTTCAAGCATGGTTTCTAATATAACCGAGTCCCAGAATGGCTTTTTTTCATTTATTGATGTTTCTACTGCTCTGCTTATTGTTTGTGTGGTGTAATTTGTTTTTTTCCAGTGCTGTGAATCTATTAAGCCGTTCACAATTATTTGTGCCTGTGCTTTCTGCAGGGGGTTTTCTATTTTTTTTGTGAGTGCAGTAAAAAGTTCTCCAAGTATCTGATTGGAAATGGTGCCTTTTAGTTTTCCTTTTGTAATGTCCTCAACAAGTGTTTTGGCTTTTCTTCTTTTGTTTGGTTCTGATTCATCAAAAGCATAGACAAGTACATTGGTGTCAACAAAGAATTCATCTTTCATGGAGTTCATTCCTTGTCCTGTATTTTAATTTCCCCATTTTGAAGCCGTTTTCAAGAAGTTCAAGCATTTTTGTCTCATTGCCTCTTGTTTTCCTGTCTGACCATTCCTCAATAGCTTCTGTGGCGGCTCTGCCCAAAACCCCTTTTGTTTTTCCGAAAGTCAATTGGGTGGCTTTTCTGAATTTTTGCTCTGCCTCATCATTCACATTTATAGTAATTGTGCCCATAGTAAACATTTAGATTTAGAAATATTTAAATGTTTGCTTTTCTAATGCCGTCAGTTAGAACCAAAACAACGCATGCTGTATGCAGTTCTATTGTTTCAGATTTAAGTTCGGGAGAGAATAAAAATGCTGCCCGTTTCCTAAATCCTAGGCGATTGCCTAGATTTCGTTTCCTTTGAGCGCGTTTTGGTATTGTTTTTTGAATCGCTTAATGAGCCTTGTTGCGAGTAGTTTTCCGTTGTTGTTGTAGTGGCATTTTTCAAGTGCGTTGAAGTATTGTTGCTTTTCTTTTGTCTTTATGTCAATCATCGCGTAGCCGTTTTTGTGGAGCACAAAGTTCATTATTATTCTGGCTGTTCTTCCGTTTCCGTCCTGAAAGGGGTGGATTCTTACAAGTTTCCAGTGTGTCCATGCCGCGAGTTCCAATGAGTGTAAATTCTTTTTTTGCTGTTGGTATTCTTTGATGTAATTTTTCATGTCGGTTATTAC
>JANLGZ010000002.1 GCA_024653905.1 archaeon | reverse complement strand
GGCTGCATCTCTAACAAGCTGCGCTTTGCAGTCATTCCATGTTCCGAAAGAAGATGCACATGCCACTTGCGAAGGATTAATCGAACCTAAAGCAAGGTTTGCTGCAAGCTGGGTATCATTTGCATTAATATTTCCGCTTCCATCAAGGTCTCCCAAAATAGAGCAATTTGATGCAGTTGCACTAACAGTCACTCCTTGACTGCCTGAGCAGTTTACAAGAGAAGAACCAGCGTTAAGCATTTTCAGCTGAATCATTCCATAAGAACCTGCTTCCGCATATGGACCACAGGTAACAGTACATGTGCCTGAACTTGTCGGAGTAGTACAAGTATTCTGCGGATTAACAATTGGTGCAACCGTCGGCGAAACACACCTAATACTGCTTACGGTTGTACCCGGACTGAAGCCTGAATAATTAACATTTACTGTTGCTGACTGACCTTCCTGAATTGAAATGCTTGGACTGACTGGGTCTATTGCACAGGAAGGCAATGCGGGAAAAGACACGAAAACATTATTTGAATACGCTGAATCACCAGAATCATTGTGCGCACTTACCCTGAAACAGTATTTTGTACCGGGGCTGAATTGGCGTAATTGTGCTGAATGACCAGTGGTTGAATTAGGGGAAAACCAATTGGTTAAGGATGAACAATCGTTTACTGAATTTATGTTGTTTGCAGGTGCATTTTCAATATTAAATGTTGTTTCATTATCTGAATTATCAGTCCAGGATAAGGTTACTAAATTGCCTGAAATATCACTTGCTATAAGGTTTGTCGGTGCTGCAGGGACTGAAGAAGCTGTAACTTCCTCGAGAGTTATGTCATCAAAATAACAAGTACCAACAGCTGGAACCTGAAGGAGTCTTATATAACCAGATGTCATGTTTGGTGTTGTGAATGTTTCAGAGTACTGAGTCCAGGCAGTTGTACCGCTTACAAGCTGTGTTCCGGAACTGTCAAATACAGCACCTTTATAGAAATCAATTTGGCAGGCTCCACTTGTGAGTTCTGTTTTAATATAAGCTTTAAGAATGTAAGTTGTATTTGCTTTTACTCCAACAAATTCCTGCACAACATTATAAGGAGAGGTTGACTGCGCATTGTAAAGTCTCAGGCTGTTATTGCCTGAATTTTTTTCTTCAGTTGAAATATCTCTTAATCCAACTGAACCATTGAATGCTGACCAAGGAGAAATGCTTGCTGTGCTTGTTTCAAAACCTGGATTTATTATAATAACATTTGTGGCGGAAAGATTTGCAACCAGCACATTTCCTTCTGTTGGAGTTGTGCATCCTGAAAGAAGCAAAATCGAGAAAACAAAAAACGAAACTGAAATTGCCCTAAAAATCTTTTTATTAAAAAATCCGTTCACCAAAAATCACCACTCCAAAGTTTCAATAATTATAAAAATAATCTATTCAATTAAAATTGAAGGTTTAACTTGTATTTAAACTTTTATTAATTTTTCCGTATTATGTTTAATTTCTTTTCAAATTGGCTTAATTTCTCCCCATATCATTCTTTTGCTTAAAATAAGGATTTCAGGAGAATATGCTCACGAACCAGTTTATTATATCCCCTAAAATATCACCTTCGGAAGTGTTATTATTAATCGGTTCATCGGGCTGAGAATCCAAGGCAATGCATTCGGCAATTAAAGACTGTTTTCTGACTTCCAATAATTCGAATAATTTTGGTTCATTCCAATAAAAAACAGCCTCGTTAGGGGATTGTTCAACAACAGCATAACCCTGTTCAACAAGTTTGAAAATATCAATCAGAGATTTTTTTTCAGAATCAACAAGGTTTATTCCTGTACCTGAAAGAAACACTCTTCGTCCATTCTCTGAAGCGGAAAAAAAACTAGCAAGAAAATCATTGTTTAAATTTTCGCTCGTGGACTGAAGGAAAACTTTTTGGTCATCTGCACCGCTGTAAATAATTGTTTTCAGAAGTTCAAAACCAGTCCATGAATGATTAGGCCAGCTGAAAGAAAAAACAGCTGAATTGTTGCTTGAGCGAACCGAATTCTTGGTTTCTAAAGGTGCGCCTGAAAAATCAAGACATGAATCGAAAGCATTTTGCCAGGAAAAAGAAAAATCAGGGTTTGTGAAATTTAGTGGAAAACCATCAGCACGAACAACAGAAACAGGAACGCTTAAAGGAGAAGCAAAGCTTTTTTTGTTTTTGAGTTCTAAAAGCAAAGGAGTTGGAATGCTTTGATTGAATTCGAAATCGAAAATATTCGCATTGCGTTTTATTTTGAGCAAAACAGGTTTGTTATTGTTTGAGTTTAATTGTTCGAGAGTGGAATTTGAGGAAAAATTAGTGATTGTTGCAACTGCATTGGATGTTTTTTCAAAAGAACTGAATTTTAAAGTTGTTAAAGAATCTATCGGGAGTTCAGCAGGAGCTGTTCCTGTGTAATCAACTCCATAACCAATCCTGTCAATTTTTGTTCCGTGCAAACCAACTTCTCCATTTAAAGGAAGAAAATGAAAAATTGATTCGTTCTCTGGAATGGTTAAAAATTCAAAGTAAACAATAACAGGGTTTTTTGGGGACACGGGATTATAATCACGGGGAACAATCATTGTAACAGAATAGGTTCCGGGTTTTAAAGGAGTTGAAGCTGTGAACGGTTTCTGATTGAGCAAAAACCTGAACAATGAAGGGTCTGAGAAATAATTTGACAAACCATCTTCTTCACTAAGATAAAATTCAGGAGTATCAAAAAAAGCAACATTTTTGTAATAGTAATCAAAGTCTATTTGAAAATCCGGGGAAAACGCATCTGCTAAAAGAAGGGCTTCGAATTCAATTCTGCTTTTTGGTTCTGCATTACGTAATTTTTTCAGAAGAGAAATACTGAACTGGGTTGCGTCACAAAAAACAGCACTTCCATCAGAGGCATCACAAAAATCTTCTCCAACATTTTTCCATGACCAGTCGAACGAAAATTGCCCGGTTAGTTCATCAAAACAGCTGTCCGAACATTGTTCAGAGAAATCCGATGTTGAAAACAAAATCGTTTCAACATCAAGGGAACATGAAAACCTGCTGGTGTTTGCGGTTATTGTTGATGTGCCCTCAGATAAGGCATAGGCACGGTTATCTTCAAAAAAATCAACCGATTCTGCATTGGAAGAATTCCAAAAAGGTTTTTCAGAGCAGATTGATGGATTGCCATTGGAATCATAACAGGTAATCATAAAATTTGCAGGATAGCCCCTGCGCAAAACCTCAGGGCCATGAACCTTGCAGTTTTCTGCTCTCGGAAGTTCTTCAAAACCACAGCAAACCTTTGCAGGATAATCCCCGAATTCAGAAACCTGATTTATTTTTCCAAAAAGCGGGTTATAAACAAAACTCAGAATTCCGGTATATTCTCCTGGACATGAGTCCCAAAAATGACCGCAGAAAAGTTCGCTGTTTGCATTCAAACAAGCTTGATTATTGCTTTGGGAAGAAGAATAAACAAAATCTGCATGCGAGTTTTCTGGAGAAGGAAGATTAAGAAAAGGGGTTCCTTTTGGGCAAACGCTTTTCTGTAAAAAATCAGGACAATAAACGCTGTAATCTGAAGCATTCGGGTCAAGGTAAACATGCGCATTGTCTGATTTACTCATGCCCAAAATCGGTTCGAATGAAGATTGGTTTTGTCCCTGCTCTGCAATAAAACAATTCTGGGTTAGTGCAAAAGAAAATCCTGAAAAAAGGATTAGTAAAGCAAGCAAAGAACTTTTGCGGAACATTTTTTACCAACGAGACTGGTCAAATATTTCGGGAAGAACCATACAGGAAATCCAGGCTTCTTCAATTCCTTGTTCAATAGGAACTGGGGAAACATTTGTTGTTGTGGGAGCAGCCACTGTTCTGGTTTGATTAATTTGACCGTATGCCGGAGAAGTTAAACTAGTGGTTGGGGGAACTAAAACAGAAAAACTGCTGTTGATTGTTGTTACAGTTCCGCATGAAACAGCCCATGCTTCTCTTGAAGGGAAATATTCCTCGGGGTATGCTTCCGGATTTACTTGTTCACTGGAAAAAACATAGGAATCGCTTCCTGGTTCTGAAGAAACACGAGTATAAGGAAAATTATATGCGGATGATAAAATCCCGCCGTTTGATAAAATACCGCCGGGGCGATAATTTGGACCAAATATTGCATGAATAAGCGTACTATTGGAGAGCTGATTATTCACAGTAACAGCATAAGTCCCGTTTATATTACTAAAAAAATCCCCAATAATCGGGATGTTATCAATTAAAGAACCTCCGCCCTTTCCCTTACACTTTACTTCTGCCCTTAATACAATCGAATTTGAAGGGCAAATCATGACTAAACTATTATTATAACCGGATATAAAATCATAATAACCGCTGGTGTACTCAATTAAACCTGTGTTTCCTGTGTTTTCCTGACTTACCTCTCCTGAGGTTTCACAAAAAATAACTGTTGTTCCTGAATTAATAAGCCCAGATTTAGCAATAGGTTTACATTTGCTGAACTTTCCCTGTAAAATATTGCCTCCGCCTGTATTGTTTCCTGCGGAGTTACCTAAAGAAGTAACACAATTATCTCCAATACAAAGCTCGTTTCCTGCCTCTACAATAACCTTATTTTCAGCAATTCTCAATTGTGAACCTTCCGCACTTGTATTAAACCCGATTCTGGCTCCATCATCATTAGCAGTAATATTGGCATAACTGGAATTAGAATTTCCCCCGTCTTCTCTTACAATTAAACCATAATCTGGGTTAGAAGGGCGCATTTCCAAAATACCAGAACTAAGAGCATTCAGAGGGGCAAAGAAAACTATGTTCTGTTTGACGGTATTAAAAGTTGTATCAACCACAAAATTGAGAAACATGCCACCTATTTCAGTAACATCATGAGCAGCATCATCACCGACAGCAAAACCAACCAAAAACAGGACTAACAACGCTACTATAAGCGTTTTTTTGATCAAATTAGGGTTTTCGTATTTCATAAGGTAATGTAAAGTCAAAGGCAATATATAAACCTTTTTAAAGCCTTTCACGGCGAGATATAAGTAGAAATAATTCATTTTCTCGCCGTATGACAATGAAGCCCTGTTGGGCTAAGGAGGTGTAATTAGTATGGCTGACTACGTTAAGTACTCCATGTCTGAGGAGCTAAAAACAAAACAGGCAACAATTTTAACTAAAATAAATAAAACAGGAAAAATAAGAATAGGAGCTAACGAAGCAACCAAAGCTTGCGAAAGAGGCACAGCTAAACTTATTATTATTGCTGAAGATGTTAGCCCGCCAGAAATAGTAATGCATTTGCCTATACTCTGCAAGGAAAAAAATATTCCTTTCAGCTACGCATCAACCAAAAAAGAATTGGGTGAAAAAGTAGGATTAGAAATTGGAACAGCTGCATTAGCGATTACTGATGAAGGCGACACAAAAAAAGATTTTGAAGACTTTGTAAAGAAGCTTCAGGAATTAGCAAAATAGGTGATGATGAATGTTAAGCGAACTAATTAAACAAGTGCTACCGAACGAAGCCAGTGCTACCAAAGGTGCACGCTCCCTTCCGAGAAGCATGCTCGGAGTGTACACCTCACACGCGGGGGTGTCCGCGTAATGGAACAAGGGACACCAGCTGAAGTTGTAGAACTTCTTGGAAGAACCGGAGTTAATGGGGAGATAGTTCAAGTGCTTTGCAAAATTCTTGAAGGAAGAGAACAGGGCAGAGTAAAAAGAAGAAACATAAAAGGAAATATACGAAAAGGCGACGTGGTTATTTTGCTGTCAACAGAAAGGGAAGCAAAAGAAATCAGGGCTAAGTAAGGAGTGATAAAAAAATGCCTACAGATCATTTTACTGGACAAGAAATACCAAAAGGCACAGGCCACATGTATGTAAAGAAAGACGGGACTATTTACTGGTTCAAAAATCAGAAAACAGAAATGAATTTTTTGAAATTAAAAAGAACCCCTGGAAAAACAAAGTGGACCAATGCCTATCACAGGAATAAGGAAATAAAATTAAAAAGCAAAGGTGAACAATAATGGAGAAAACTTTGGTAATCATAAAACCTGACACAATCAACAGAGGTCTTGTTGGAGAAGTAATTGATAGGTTTGAAAGAAAAGGACTCAAGTTAGTTGCAATGAAAATGCAGCACCTTGATGATAAAATTCTTGAAGAACACTACGCACATCTTGTTGACAAACCATTTTTTACGGGAATAAAACAATTCATGCAAAGAGCACCAAGCATATTAATAGTGTTAGAAGGAAGAAGGGTTGTTGAGGTTGTGAGAAAATTAGCAGGAGTTACTGAGGGTACAGAAGCAATGCCTGGAACAATAAGAGGAGACTTTTCACTAAGTGTACAAAACACAATAATTCATGCTTCGGATTCTGTAGAAAGTGCAGGAAAAGAAGTTGAAAGATTTTTCACAAAAAAGGAAATTCTTGAATGGGATAAAATCGACACAGAAGTAATTTACTCAGACACGGAAAAAGAGTGATAAAGTGATAGTTAAGGTCAAAAAACTGGATGAAAACGCGAAGATGCCTAAAATAGAGCATGAAGGCGATGCAGGATTTGATCTTTACGCAAACGAAAACGCCTCTTTGAAACCAATGGAAAGAAAACTCATCTCAACAGGAATTAGCATAGCTTTTGACAAAGGATATGAAGCCCAAGTAAGACCAAAAAGTGGTTTAGCAATAAACCACGGAATTACACTCCTTAATACTCCCGGAACAATAGACGCAGGGTATAGAGGTGAAGTGAAAGTAATAATGGCAAACTTGAGCGATACAGAATATTTAATTGAGAAAGGAAAAAAAATAGCACAAGTTGTTTTCAACAAAATAGAAGAACCACAATTAATAGAAGTTCAAGAACTTGATGAAAGTTCAAGAGGAAAAGGCGGATTTGGTTCCACGGGTTTGGAGTAATATTTATGCAAAAGAAAAATTACAAACAAAATAAACAAGTCCTACTGAGCCCAAGCGAAGTGGACGCGCACCCCACCGACGCAACGGTGGCAGGTTTAGAGTGAATAAAATGAGTGAAATAAAAATCAGAAAACCAATAATTACTGTACTGGGCCATGTTGATGCAGGCAAAACCAGAATACTTGATTCTGTTAGAGGCAGCTCTGTAGCAGAAAAGGAAGCTGGAGGAATAACCCAGCACATTGGTGCAACAGAATTATCAATAAAAATTATTGATAAACAAGCAGGGGAACTACTAACAAAATATAAATTTGATTTGAAAATCCCAGGACTTTTATTTATTGATACCCCTGGGCATGAAGCATTTACAACACTAAGAAAAAGAGGCGGAAGCATTGCTGATTTGGCTGTTGTTGTGGTTGATATTCACAAAGGATTACAAGAACAAACTAAAGAAGCAATTGAGATTTTGAAAACCTACAAAACACCATTTATAGTTGCAGCAAACAAGATTGATACTCTGCAAGGATGGACTTTGCAGGAAGGAAGTATTTCTGAATCACTAAAAATTCAGAGACCTGAAGTTTTGGAAAGATTAGAAACTAAAATTTATGAACTTGTTGGACAACTTCACACAATAGGTTTTCCAAGCGAAAGATTTGATAGGGTTGCTGATTTTACAAAAGAAGTAACAATTATTCCGATGTCTGCAAAAATGAAAGTAGGAACACCAGAACTTTTGATGTTTATTGCAGGGTTGTCACAAAAATATTTAGAAAAAAAACTTGAGGTTCATGAAAAAGGAAATTGTAAAGGAACTGTTTTGGAAGTTAAGGAAGAAAAGGGATTGGGAAAAACAATTGATGTTATAATTTATGATGGAATGTTAAGTGTTGGAGAAGAAATAGCTGTTGGCGGAAAAAACGGAATTATAAAAACCAAAATTCGCGCTTTACTGGAACCAAAACCTGTTGGAGAAGGAAGCCCTAATGAAAAATATAATAATGTTAAAGAGATTCATGCTGCAGCAGGAGTTAAAATATCCGCTCCAAATTTAGATGATGCTTTGAGCGGTTCTCCGGTAAGGCATTATACAATTGAAGCTGAAAAAGAAATTATGGATGAAATTCAGAAAATTAAAATAGATTCAGATGCAATAGGTCCAATAGTAAGAAGCAATACTCTTGGTTCATTGGAGGCTATTTTGAAACTTTTAGCAGATAGGGGAATTAAAGTAAAGAAAGCAGACGTAGGAGAAATTCCAAGGAAAGATGTTTTGGAAATAGAATCTGTTGCTGAAAAAGATAAGTTCAAGGGAGTTATTTTTGCTTTCCATACAAAAGTGAGCGAGCCTGCAAAAATTGAAGCACAGAAAAGAAATGTGAAAATTTTTGAAAATGATGTTGTTTACAGATTATTAGAAGAGTATGAAGAATGGGTGCAAAGAGAAAAGGATAAGGACAAAAAATCAAAACTTTCAAACCTTGTAATGCCAGTTAAAATTTATGTTATGCCTAACCACGTTTTCAGAAACAGCAAACCAGCTGTTGTTGGAGTTAGAATTATTGAAGGAAAACTGAAAAAGGAAATCAAATTAATGAAGAACGGAGAAGTTATTGGTAAAGTCAGAAGCATTCAGAATGAAGGAAAGGAAATTGATGAGGCAACAAAAGGAATGGAAGTTGCTGTTTCAATAGAAAATGCAATTGTGGAAAAAAATCTGTTTGAAAAGGATGAACTTTACAGTTACATTCCGCAGAAACATTTCAGTGAACTAATGACGATTATTGATTCTTTTACTCAGGGAGAAGTTGAGTTAATTGATGAAATAAGAAAAATGGAACAACGAGAGGAAGTTGAAGCTTAAAGGAGGTAATTCGAAATGAATTTAGTGGTGTCAGATCCAAAAACAAAAAAAGCATATATCAAAAAAATTGATAATCCAAAACCATTTATTGGTAAAAAAATAGGGGAAGAAATAGAATTAGGTTTGTTTGGCCTAGAAGGTTATAAAGCTAAAATAACTGGCGGTTCAGATAAACAGGGTTTTCCATTAAGACCTGATTTAGAGGGGTCAAACAGGAAAAAAATTTACATTGTAACAAATGCAAAACACGGAATAAGAAAAAAGGTTTCAAAAAGAGGAAACTTAATTAGTGAAGAAATTTCTCAAATTAACCTTAAAGTTATCAAAGAAGGAAGCAAAAAACTTGCAGAACTTCTTGGTGGAGAAGTAGCAAAAACACCAGAAGAAGAATTATCCTTTACGGAAAGAGCAGTAAAGGAATCTCTGGCAAATGTGGGCAGTGTACCAATAGCTCCGCCAACAAAAAAAGCAAGACATTAATGTGACAAAAAATGACAAAACGAAAAACTGGACAGCAAGCCGAAATTAACATTGGCATGATAGGACATGTTGATCACGGCAAAACATCCTTAGTTCAAGCCTTAACCGGAAAATGGGCTGACACCCACTCCGAAGAATTAAAGCAGGGAATTTCAATTAGGTTAGGGTATGCGGATGCTACATTTTATAAATGTGAAAACGCAAAAGGAGCAGAAGGATATAATGTTAGCGGTAAATGTGAAACCGGAAAAGCTGTTCAGTTAAGAAGAGTTTCATTTGTGGATGCACCAGGACATGAAACATTAATGGCAACAATGCTAAGCGGAGCTGCTTTAATGCAAGGCGCTGTTCTTGTTATTGCGGCTAATGAAAAATGCCCTCAGCCAAGAACTGCTGAACACTTAATGGCTTTGAGTGTTTCAAAAGTAAAAAATGTTGTGGTTGCACAAAATAAAATTGATTTGGTTGATATGAAAAGAGCAAAAGAAAGCCACGATGAAATAACAAAATTTCTCAAAGAATATGGTTATGAAAATTCTCCAATAATTCCAATTTCCGCAAACCAAGGAGTTAATATTGATCTTTTAATTGAAGCAATTGAAACACACATTCCAACTCCAAAGCATGATAAATCTAAGGATTTGAAAATGTATGTGGCTAGAAGTTTTGATATTAATAAACCGGGCACAAAAATTGAGGATTTGAAAGGCGGAGTTATTGGCGGAAGTATTGTAAGCGGAACTTTAAAGGCAGGGGATAAAATAGAAATAACTCCCGGCATTGATGGAAAACCAATTGAAACTGAAGTTGTTAGTTTAGGTGTTGAAGGCGGAAGCATTGATGAAGCTGGAGCTGGGGGATTAATAGCTGTTGGAACAAAGCTGGATGCTTTTTTTACAAAGAATGATGAAATGCGCGGTCAAATGATTGCAAAACCTGGAAAGTTACCAAAGCCAACCAAACAGGTTACTTTAGAGGTTCATACTGTGGAAAGATTAATTACAACTAAAGAAGAAGAATTGAAAGCGAATGATTTTGTTGTTTTGGCAATCGGAACAACAACCGCTGTTGGGCAGGTTGCTAAAATAGGAAGCAAAAATGAACTTGATTTTGTTTTAAAAAGCCCGGTAGTAATAGAAAAGGGACAACAGGTTGCAATAAGCAAAAGAGAAAAAAGTGGCTGGAGGCTAAGGGCATATGGTATCTCAAAATAAAGTTGCTTTTGATACCAACATGTTACTTAATATTGCAAGGTTTAAGATTGATGTTTTTCAGGAGACAAAAAAAATGTTTGGAAATGTGGAATTTTTGGTGCCAAAGCAGGTTATGGAAGAATTAGATAGACTTGCGGGCGAGGGACGGGTCCTTAGAAAAGAAGTAAATGTGGCTAAAATGGCAATTGAGAATAATAAAGTGAAAATAATTGAAAATAATGAAAAGAATGCTGATGAAGCTCTTAAAAAAATGGCTTCTGAGGCAATTATAGCGACTAATGATAAAGCATTAAAAGATTCCGTAAGAGAAATGAATGGTCGCGTGTTATACTTAAGGCAAAGAAAATTCTTGGAAATGGCCTAGAGGTGAGCAAAAAAATGTACATGAACTATACAATAACTGACACAATCAGGGTTCCTCCTGCAGATATAGGTGGAAAACTGAAAGAGATACTGTTAAAGCAGGCAAAAGAAGTATATGAAGGAGTTATGGATGAGGATATTGGAGTAATAATTGCAGTAACTGAAATAGGAAATATTGGCGATGGAAAAATTGTTCCAGGGGATGGAGCAGCTTATTACGAAACTGATGTTGGAATGATAGCTTATAAACCACAGGTTCACGAACTAGTGGAAGGTGAAATTTCAGATGTAACCGAATTCGGAGCATTCATAAAAACAGGCCCATTAGAGGGATTGATTCATGTAAGTCAAATAATGGATGATTACATTAATTATGATGCAAAATTACCAGGATTTGTTGGAAAAGAAACAAAAAGAAAGCTCACAGTAAAGGATGTTGTTAAAGCAAGAATTGTAACTGTCAGTCTTAAAGGAACCATTTCAAGTTCAAAAATTGGATTAACAATGAGACAGGAAGGACTTGGAAAAGATGAATGGGCAAAGCTTGCAGAAAAATCCAAGAAAACACCTCCTAAAGGGAATCCGACTCACACTCATGAGGGTGCAGGACCAAGAAAAGAAGATAAAAAAAATGAAAAGAAAGAGGCAAAAAAATGAAACAGCAGAAAGCATGCAGAAGTTGCCGTTATGTTCTTGAAGAAGGCGGAGATGTTTGTCCGATTTGCGGATCAAACTCATTCACAACTTTTTGGAGAGGATACACAGTAATAATTAATGCGGAAGCATCAGAAATAGGACAAAAAATGGGAATTACAAAAGCAGGAAAATATGCTTTAAGGTTAAGCAGGTGAAAATGATGAGAGTACAAATTGAAAACAGAAATGAAAATCCCTTATTGAACAGGGAAGAAGTAAACTTCACAGTAAAGGAAACACAAATAACCCCATCAAGGCAGGAACTAAGAAAACAGGTTGCTGCACAAACAAACGCTGATGAAAAATTATTGGTTGTTGATGTTTTTAATACAAGCTATGGAACAGCAGAGATGAAAGGAGTTGCAAGAATTTACAAGAACGAAGCTCAAATGAAAAAAACAGAATTGAAATATATTCTTGTAAGGAATTTTGGCAAGGAAGAAGAAAAGAAAGTAGTGAAAAAGAAAGAGGAAGCTCCAGCAGTAGTTGCTGAGGAAAAAAAGGAATGATTTTGAATGGCTAAAAAAGAAAAAGAAGCAAAACCAAAAACCAAGAGAAAAAAACACCCCAGTATTAAAAAGGGGCCAACAGCTTACAAAATAGAAGGGGACAAAGTAATTAGAAAAAAATCCTGTCCAAAATGCGGAGCAGGAGTCTTCATGGCTGAACATGCAAAAAGAACCCATTGTGGAAAATGTGGTTTTACAGAACACAAATAAAAGGGGATTCCAATGTTGGAAACCCTCTTAACCAATTTTTTGCTTGATTTCGGCTTACTTTTATTGCCACTGCTTTTCATACTTATTGTTGAAAAAAAGAAACCTAACCTTAAAGATTTTGGTTTCAAAACAAAAGGGGCAATAGAGGACATGGCTCTTTCGAGCAAAATATTCCTTGCACTTTTAATATACTCATTCTTACTATCGTTTTTGTTTTTTATAATCGGATTAAATGATTTGCAGGGAGTTCAGGATGGAATAAATAGCATTGTGGGACTTTCACCTTTACTGCTTGTTTACTTTTTTCTTGTACGGGTTTTTCTTGAAGAATTTTTTTTCAGAGCATTCCTGGTCCCAAGAGCAGGAGTTGTTATTTCAAGTGTTCTTTTTGGAATAACTCATTATGGTTACGGTTCAATAGGGGAAATTGTTGGCGCTGTATTTTTAGGAATGGTACTTGCAATTGCTTACAAACAGCACGGAAGAATACTCCCAAATTATGTGGGGCATTTGCTTTACAATTTAGTTGCAATTAGTTTTATGGTGTAAAAAAATGGATTCTGAAATTGAAAAAGGAGTAACAGCATTACGCGAAGGAAAAATAATCGCATTTCCAACAGAAACAAGTTATGGTTTGGCATGCGATCCTTTTAATGAAAAAGCAATTAAAAAATTACATGAAATGAAAAAAGAGCATTATGATAAACCTGTACTTTTGATTGTTGCTTCAAAGCAGATGATTGATGAATTAGCTGATTTGGGAGAAAATGGTTTGAAATTAGTTGAAAAATTTATGCCAGGACCATTAACTTTAATTGCAAAGAAAAAGAAAAGCGTACCTGATTTTTTGAGTAAGGAAAAGGTTGGGTTTAGAATTTCTTCAAATGAAATTGCAAACCAGCTTTCGCGGAAATTCGGAAAACCAATAACCGCAACCTCAGCAAATTTACACGGAAAAAAGCCTGCATTTTCTGGAGAAGAAGTAAAAAAATATTTCGGGGAAGAAATATTATTAATTGATGCGGGAACACTTCCAAAAGCAGAACCAAGCACGGTTTATGATTTGGAAGAAAATAAAATTGTGAGAAAAGGAAAAATATCGGAAAAGGAAATACAAAAAGCATTGGAAAAATAAAAATGGTTTTGTAAAAAAAGTTTTTTTGGTGAAAAAATGATTTGCCTCGGAATTGAAAGCACAGCCCATACAGCAGGAATAGGTATTGTGAACGAAAAAGGCGAGGTTCTTGCAAACGAAAAGGACACGTTCACAACAGAAGAAGGGGGAATGATTCCCCGCGAACTTGCAGAACACCACGCGGAAAAGTTTCCAACTGTTTTGAAAAATGCATTTGAAAAAGCGAATTTGAAATGGAAAGATATTGATATAATTTCTTACAGTGCTGGCCCAGGAATGGGGCCTGCATTAAGCGTGGGCGCTACTCTTGCAAGACTGCTCGCGCTTCTACATAATAAACCTCTTGTTGCGGTTAACCACTGCGTCGCACATATTGAAATAGGTAAAGAAAAAACTGGTTGTAAAGACCCTTTGGTTGTTTATGCTTCTGGAGGCAATTCGCAAATAATCGGTTATGAAACCGGAAAATACAGGGTTTATGGAGAAACTCTTGATATTGGTATTGGGAATTTACTGGATTCTTTTGGAAGGCAAATGGGTTTGGGTTTTCCTGCTGGTCCAATAATTGATAAAATGTATTCTGAAGCAAAAAATTATATCGAATTACCTTATTCTGTAAAGGGAATGGATTTGAATTTTTCTGGTTTGCTGACAAGCGCAAAGCAGAAAATTGGTAAAGTTGATGAAAAAGATTTGGCTTATTCTTTAATGCACACTGGTTTTGCAATGCTTACAGAAGTAACGGAAAGGGCTTTAGCCCACACTGAAAAAAAAGAAGTTCTTTTGGTTGGCGGGGTTGCTGCTTCAAAAGCTTTGCAGAAAATGATTAATGAAATGTGCAAAGAGCGCGGGGTTAAAATGTTTGTTTGCCCAACTCCTTTAGCAGTTGACAACGGAGCAATGATTAGCTGGACAGGTATTTTAATGTTCAAAGCAGGAAGAAAAACAGAAATTGAAAAAGCAACAACCAACCAGAAATTCAGAACTGATTTGGAAGAAATAAACTGGGTTTAAATAGTTCAAAACTTAAAAATATATTGAATTAATATGATTTCGAGAAAAATACAAAGAAAAATAACTCGGATTAGAACTGCAAGAAACGCAAAGCATAAAAGAAGCCTCAGAGATTTTAACAAAAAAATTTCAAGTGAATTAAAAAATTCATTTCAAAGAGGGACGGCTGGAATTCTTTTTGTTTGTCAAGAAAACATGTCAAGAAGTCAAGGATTTGAGTTTTCATTAAGAAAAGCACTTCTGGCAAGAGGAATTAATACAATTCGGATTAGTTCTGCAGGAACAAATGCAGAATCGGGTAAACCGATTGTAAGAATGCGTAGACAGCTCATCGAAGGAGGATACCCTTTAGAACCAGTTAAGGACGCAAGAACAACAAAATTAACCACTGGATTGGTAGAACGTAATAATTTAATTTTAGTGGTTGACCAAAAACAAAAAGCCAAAATACTTACACAAGATGAAAATGCAGCATACAAAGTTTTTACAATAAACGAATTTATTTATGGTAAAAAAAAC